>JAAURZ010000107.1 GCA_012031955.1 Bacteroidia bacterium | reverse complement strand
AGAAGGAATCCGCCTGACAAAAACTTCGCTCCCGATGCCGCTGATTATTCTGTCTTTTTTTAATCACACCAAAGAGTATTTTATAGGTCGGCACGGGCGGTAAAATATTATGACCTTGATTTCCGTCGCGCAACAATTCACGGCAGCCCGGGCATGAAAATCCGGCAAATCCTGACTAACTTGCACACTCTCAAACAATCGTTTGCAATATGGCAGTGGTAGAATTGGTGATGCCTAAAATGGGCGAAAGTATAATGGAGGCAACCATCCTGAAATGGCTGAAAAAGCCGGGCGACAAAATCGAACAGGATGAATCCGTGCTGGAAGTGGCCACCGACAAGGTAGACACTGAAGTACCCTCAACCCATGCCGGCGTGCTGAAAGAAATTTTGGCGAAAGATGGCGACGTGATTCCCGTAGGAAAAGCAATTGCGCTTATTACGACCGACGAAAGCGTGGCGAACACCGATGATGAAGCGCCCGTGATCGCACAACCTGCAGTGACGGCGAAAGAAACCGTAACCGAAGTGATCGCTCACACCAACGGCAGCAACGGCACTTCCCATGCATCCGACTATAAACAATCGAGCCGGTTTTATTCGCCGCTCGTGAAGAGCATTGCAAACCAAGAAAATATTCCTGTGGCCGAATTGGAAACCATCGCAGGCACCGGCACCGAAGGCCGTGTTACCAAGAAAGACATACTGGCTTACGTGCAGCATCGAAAGCTGGGCACCACAATACAGTCACTCAAAGCTACCGCACCCGCGGAACAGAAGATCCCGGTGTCGGTCAGCGGCGGCGACGAAATTATCGAGATGGATCGCATGCGCCGCATGATTGCCGAGCGCATGGTGGACTCGAAACGGATTTCTCCGCACGTCACTTCCTTTGTGGAAGCGGACGTGAGCAATGTGGTGTACTGGCGCAACAAGGTTAAAAACGAATTTCAGAAACGCGAAGGCAGCGCGCTCACTTTCACGCCCATCTTTATCGAAGCAGTGGTGCTCGCGATCAAGGACTACCCCATGATCAATGTGCAGGTGGATGGAAACCGCATTATCAGGAAGAAAGACATCAACATCGGTCTGGCCGTGGCTTTGCCCAGCGGCAACCTGATTGTGCCCGTCATTCGCAACGCCGACCAGTACAGCATTGCAGGTCTTGCCAAGATCGTGAATGACCTGGCTTCACGCGCGCGCGACAACAAGCTCAAGCCCGACGAACTGTCCGGCGGCACGTTCACTATTTCCAACGTCGGATCGTTTGGCAATGTGATGGGCACACCCATCATCGTGCAGCCCCAGGTGGCCATCCTGGCGCTGGGCGCCGTCCAGAAAAAGCCGTCGGTAGTAGAAACGCCTTACGGCGACGCTATCGCGATACGCCATAAAATGTTCCTCTCTCACTCCTACGACCACCGCGTGGTAGACGGGGCGCTGGGTGGCATGATGGTGCGCCGCGTGGCCGACTACCTCGAAAAGTTCGATGTGAACCGCGCCCTTTAAGCGGATTCAAACACGATTATATGGTTTCGTGCGTTCTCCTTCCGGAGAATGTGCCGTCAAGGGTTTTTCAACTCTTGAAAGTTGTTGCTATTTTTCCGCCCTTAATTTAACCTGAACTTATGACACGAGGCGTATTGCTCCTGTCTCTGGCAGCGCTGTTGTCTTTCAACTTGTGCGCGCAGGATGATCTGGCGAAAGCAACCCAGTACTACGACGAAGGTCGGTACCGCGAGGCCCTGTACCACCTGCGAAAAGTAGTGGCCACCGACACAACAAACGCGGTTGTATTCAAGATGCGAGGCAACTGCTACTACGACCTCAACCAGACAGACTCCGCCAAGATGGACTACCTGCGTGCTATCCGCCTCGACCCAAAACTTTCGGCATCTTATTATAACCTTGGCAACATTCTCGAAGAAGAAGGCCACCTAGCAGGGGCGCTCGACTATATGCGCAAATTCAACAAGCTTGAACCCAGGGACGCCGACGGGTGGGCGCGGCTAAGCCTGCTGAAACAAAAACTGAACGAACCTGACTCCGCACTCTACTTCACTGAGCAGGCATACGCCATGGACCCCGATAATCTGGGCACACTGATCATGCTCGGCTGGCAATACTACCGATTCAATCAGCATCAGAAAACCCTCGACGCGATAAAACCTGCCGTCGAGAAATTTCCGGACGACACCAACCTGCTCGGCCTCAAGGCCTCCACGCTCTTTGCAATGGGCGATTATAAAACCTGCCTCATGCTGCTGGAAGACCTGATACCCAAAGAAGCGGAACCAATACCATACTACTCCATGAAGGTGAAGGCGGAAATATTCCTTAAAACACAATCAGACAAAGTGAAGCGCACGCCCACAGGCTTTGCGTTCACCGGCATTGCAAGCGGAAAGACGGGGGACCTGGATAACTGGGTACGCGATGCAGACAACCCCTACTACTACGGCTTGCTGAAGGACAAATTCAACTTCCGCATCGATGAGATGACACTTGACGAAATCTTTATGGCTTACTACGGCTTCACCACGGAAGCGGGCTATTCGCCATACGGCGCGACAAACGCGAAGGAGCTGCGCCAGAAATTGGAAGCGCAGGCCTTTGCTGATTTAAAAAATCTTGCAAAAACAGCACTCGCAAAAAACCCGTTTGACCTCGCCGCCCGCGAGAACCTTTTCATTGCGCAGTACAGCCTGAAAGAACCTGAGTTTGAAGCCAGCCTGAAGACTTACCTCGGGCTGATGGAAGCCATTCTTGCTTCGGGCACCGGCACGTCTTACGATTCGGCGTACATTATCACGCGGGTGAGCGACGAATACGACCTGCTGTACTACCTCGGGCTGTCGTCCACCATACAGTCGCTGTCGCACAAGGATGGCCATAATTTTGACATTTTTGTCTTCGGTGGATGAAGACAATCGGAAAAAGATATTTACTTTAATATCGATAAGCCTTTCAGTTCGCTCAGTGGCAGTCTGACAGACCCAAAACTTCTAAAAAGAAGAAAAAGAAAAGAACTAATACCCGGATCATGGCTACCATCATCTCATTCATAAGCAGAAAGGGGGGAACAGGTAAAACAACCAACGCCATCAACCTTGCCACCACCCTGTCTGGAATGGGTAAGCGTGTACTCCTGGTTGAAACCGATACCAACTACACGCTCAACACCTTGCGCAAGATGGAGATGTTCAAGGGCGACAATGGCGCGCCGCCGTTTGAAATTCTCGGCTCGCAAGACAGCGAAGTGGCCGACGAGCTTATGAGGATAAAGGGCAAAAGCGAATCGACATTATTGTGGTGGACAGCGCGGGAAAAACCACCGACGAGGGCATCAAGAAACTTTGTCTGGTGAGCGATGCCGTGGTAGTGCCCACCAGCCTCACCCAGAATGACCTGCTGGTCACATATCAGACGATCACCGACCTGGGGCCTGCAAGGGAAATCAATCCGGCTTTGCGCATACTGGTGCTGCCGAACCGCATACACAGCGCCACGGGCCTTCATACAGTACGGGAAAATCTCAAGAACCTCGACGCGATTATTTTGCCGGTGATCGTTCCGCAGAAAAATCTTTTTGTAAATTTCAGTACACTGGCATCAGAGAAAGAGTACTTGCCGGTGGCTACCGAGATACTGAACAACCTGGCATGAGCAAGAAGAAAAATACACTGAAAGATCTTGACGAGTTCCTGAAACAACAGGCGGCCACGCTCGTTGCGCCGGCCAGGCTTAGCGACAGAATTGAAGAAAAGCCGGTAGCACAATCCGCGGCGGCGACTGAAAACATATCTCTTCCACAAATCGAAGAAGAACTTAAGAGCCTTTCCATACACGAAGGCCCGGCTTTTCGCAACAAGTTTTACGACCTCATCATCAAGTTGCTGGAAGCGCAGTCCGAGCCACGTCCGGAAGACAAGCTGCTGATCAACACCGCCCTGTACCTTAAGAGTGGCGACAACTGGAAGGAGGCTATCCGCGACTATTGGCGAAAAAACTCATGATCCATTCCATGTTTTCTCGCTAATTTGCCCGCTCATTCAGTAAGCCAATCAAACTATGAAATTTGGAACCAAAGCTGTCCATGCCGGCGTGGCACCGGACCCATCGACCGGCGCCATAATGACGCCGGTATTTCAAACCTCGACTTATGTGCAGGAAGCGCCTGCTCAACACAAGGGCTATGCGTATGCACGCGGCGCCAACCCGACGCGCAATGCACTGCAAAAAAGTATCGCAGCACTTGAAAACGGCGTACACGCCATATGCTTTTCTTCGGGCATGGGCGCTACCGACGCTGTGATCAAACTGCTGAGCCCCGGCGACGAGGTGATCACCAGCAACGACTTGTATGGCGGCTCGTACCGCATGTTCCGTCGTGTGTTCGAGAAATTTGGCATCAAGTTTCATTTCCTCGACCTCACCGACCCGCAGAATGCCGCGCCATATGTGAATAACAATACAAAACTTTTTTGGCTGGAAACTCCCACCAACCCGCTCATGAACATCGTCGACATCGAGGCGTATGTGAACATGGCAAAAAAGACCAAAGCGCTGGTGGCGGTCGACAATACATTCGCGTCGCCCTATCTTCAAAATCCACTCGCACTCGGGGCCGACATTGTAAATGCACTCGGTAACCAAGTACCTGGGGGGCCACTCCGACGTGATCATGGGCGCACTGGTAATGAATGACGACAAGCTGCAGCAAGAGCTGGCATTCATTCAAAATTCCTGCGGAGCCGTGCCCGGTCCGCAAGATTCATTTCTTGTGCTGCGCGGCATCAAGACGCTGCACCTGCGCATGCAACGCCATTGTGAGAATGGACGAAAGATCGCGACATTCCTCCGCGAACATCCGAAGGTCGGCAAAGTCTACTGGCCGGGTTTTGAAGACCACAAGAACCACGAGGTAGCCAAACGGCAGATGCGCGACTTTGGTGGTATGCTGTCTTTTACATTGAAAGATGACAGTGTCCAGAAGGCAACCACGCTCATGAAGGGTGTGGAAATATTCTCGCTGGCCGAATCGCTGGGGGGCGTGGAGTCGCTGATCAACCATCCTGCGTCCATGACACACGCCAGCATTCCGAAAGAAGATCGGGAACGATCCGGCCTCGTGGATTCGCTCATGCGGCTCAGCATCGGCGTGGAAGACGCTGAAGACCTGATTGCCGACCTGGCGCAGGCGCTCGACAAAGTCTGAGCGGAAAATCACAATCTCAAAAACAAGAAACCCCCTGCATACGCCAGGGGGTTTCTTCTTAAAAGGCTTCTGCCTTGATTGCCTTCCGCAAAACACCTGCGTCAGTTGCCGCTCTTGGTATTGATGGCTCCTCCTGTGGGCTGGAGCGGATTGCCGTCTGCATCGATCAGAATAATTTCGTCGAATCCTACTTCCTTCAGGCTCGCCATGATCTTCTCTTTGTCGCCCACAATAAACCATGTAAGCTGCGACGGTTGGATCATTTCTTTGGCCAGCTTCTGTACGTCAGACAAGGTGAGAGCCCGCACATTCTTGTCATACATTTTATAGTAGTCGGCCGGCAAACCGTATTTTACAATTTCGTCCAACGATCCGCGCACCGAGCCGTTGGTCTCCCACCTTCCCGGCAGTTGCATTACGGTGTTGCTTTTCACCCGTTCAAACTCCTCGGCCGTCACCGGTTTGTCGGTGGTAATTGCTTTGAACTCTTTCATCACTTCCAGCACCGACTCTTTCGACTTGTCAGTCTGCACAGGTGCATATGCGAGCAAGGGTCGCTGGCCCTTGGCGTCCATCACAAAAGCGCCTGCACCATAGGCCCAATGTTTGTCCTCGCGCAAGTTCATATTGAGGCGCGATGTAAAGTCGCCGCCGAAAATGCTGAACAAGGCTTCGCGTTGTATTTCGGAAACCTTTCCGTAAGGCGACGATAAATACCCGGCAATGATTACGGATTGCTGGGACTCCGGCCTGTCTAGCAGATACAGTTTTTTTGCTTTTGTATTGCTTACAGTCGGTATGTTCTTTTTGGCACATCACCACGCTTCCATTTGCCGAAATTCTTTTCGGCGGCAGCCACAAGGTCTTTCATTTCAAAATCACCGACCACCACAAGCGTGGCGTTGTTGGGTTTAAGCCATGTATCATAGAACTTCAGTGCGTCGTCGCGTGTGAGCGCCTTCACTGTTTCTTCGTAGCCAGATCCTGTCATCGGCTGGCTATAGGCATGGCCTTCGCCGTAGAGGAATTTAGGAAACACACGAAGCGCCATGGCGACGGGCTGCGTGCGCTCGCGCCGGATGTCGTTGAGTTGCTCTTCCTGCAGGCGCTTGAATTCGTTGGGCGCAAATGCGGGGTTGAGCACAATGTCGGAGAACAGTGCCAGCGATTCATCAAATGCCGGCTTGAGTGCGTCCATGCGCACGTACGATGCGTCCAGGTCCGAGAAGGCGTAAATAGATCCGCCGAGCACTTGTAGCTTGTCGCTGATTTGAAGCGCTGTCAGGGACTTGGTGCCTTCGTCGAGCAAATCCATGGTGAGAGTAGCGGTACCAGGCTTGGCAAACTGATCGGCCGCATAGCCGGCATCCACGATAAGGTCTACCGATACGGTGGGTACATCCTTGCGTTTGGCCAATACGATCTTCAAACCATTTTTAAGCGTCTCAGTCTGGTAGTCAGGGAAGCTGGATGGAGGTTGCTCCGTAAGCACGGGAAGTTTGCTGCGGTCGGCTTCAACGCCGGAAGTGGCATAAGTAGGGAATGGCTGGCAAACGATGGTATGCCTGCCGCTGGTGAGCCAGTCTTTTACGACTTTGTGCACGTCGGCCACGGTGGCGCCAGCAATCCATTTGAGTACCTGCTTGTAGTATTCGGGATCTTTTCCATACACGGCGTTCTCGGCGAGTACGTCAGACTTGCCGCCGAAACCGCCGATGCGTTCCATGCCTTTGATGAAATTGGCAAAGTAGTCGGCCTTGGCACGATCGACTTCTTCCTGGGTAGGCCCTTTGTCGATAAACTCTTTCAGCACGGAGAGTGCTGTTTGCTCGACACGTTCTACCTCAACGCCGGGCTTTGCGCGTGCGCCGACACTGAACATGCCCGCAATCTCGCGCGCGTAGATGTACGAATTGGCATTGGTGGCAATCTGATCTTCGTACACCAATTTTTTTATAGAGCCTCGAGCTTTTGCCGGTCGATAGTATGGAAGAGGCCAGGTCGAGCATGGTGGCTTCGCGCGTACCCCACTCGGGCACGTTCCAGTACATGGACACGCGCGGCTCGGTTACGCGGTCTTCATAATATTCGCGTGTATCTTCGGTGCGTTTCGCGATGTTCACCTCATGCCGGGAAAGCGAAGGGCCTGACGGAATGTTCCCGAAATATTTTTTAACGCGTTGGAATATTTC
>JAAURZ010000106.1 GCA_012031955.1 Bacteroidia bacterium | reverse complement strand
GGTGGCGGCGATGTCGGTTTCAAGCGTTGACAGGGAGAATGAAAGGATGGCTCCCCTGCCCAGTGTTTGAGCAAGGTCGGGTGGCAGGACGGCGTCGCGATCGATTTGCTGCAGCAGGTCGAGGTCGCGCAACACGCCGGGCGATTTGGTGATGAGGAGCACGGGGAACTTGTGCTTGAGTATGAGCTGAAGCATGCTGCGCGTCATCTGTTGCTCCGCTTCTGCGCGCAGGTAAGGGTCGGTGGCCGAGGCAAGCGCGATGATGCCGTACTGTTGCTTTCGCGCGCGCAAGCTCAACTGGCGGTCGAGCACGTCGAGGGCGTTTGTTTTTATCGCCAGTGTGTCTTCCATGTTTTCGCCGTACTTGCTGCCGCGCACGTAGCAATATTGACAGTTGAAGCTGCACCCTTCGAATGGGTTGAGTGTGTACTCGTCGAGAAACCAGGCGTCGCGTTGTTTCTTTTTGTTGAGTACTGATTTGACGAGGATGTGTTTCATTCGAAGCCGTTAGCGTGTGGTGTATGCTGCGCCGCGTGAGGGATTGAGCCGTTTGTTTGAGCCCGAAGTGGCATGTGCGCGGGGCGGCGAGTGGCGAAAGCCCGGCCCCGACGCTTCGGTCGGGGACACGCCCAAGACATGTTTCGACCGGAACGCGCCGTGAGACATATCATTCTGTTTCTTCGTCGATCCAGCCTTTGGTTCGGTCGACTGCTTTGCGCCACATTTTGTACAGCCGGCTGCGCGTCGCTTCGTCCATGTTGGGTTGAAATCGTTTTTCAATGCGCCGGTTGCGCACGATGTCTTCTTTTTTCCAGATGCCGATGTGTATGCCGGCGAGGAATGCGGCACCGAGGGCGGTTGACTCTATGACTTCGGGCCGCTCTACTTCGGTGCCGAGTATGTCGGCCTGAAATTGCATGAGGATGTTGTTGGCACATGCGCCGCCGTCTACTTTGAGGCTTTTGAGTTTGATGGCGGCGTCATCTTCCATTGCGTTGAGTATGTCTTTGGTCTGGTAGGCAAGCGACTCGAGTGTGGCTTTGATGATGTGGTCTTTGCCGGTGTCGCGGGTGAGGCCGAATATGGCGCCGCGGGCATACATATCCCAGTAGGGCGCGCCAAGTCCGGCGAAGGCCGGCACTACGACTACCTGGTTGGAGCCGAGGGCCTTGGCGGCGAAATACTCCGAGTCCTTGGATTGGTCGATGAGGTGCAGGCTGTCGCGCAGCCATTGTACGGCCGCGCCGGCGATGAACACGCTGCCTTCGAGGGCATATTCCACTTTGCCACCGAGGCCCCATGCGATGGTGCTCACGAGTCCGTTGCGCGAATGCTGCAACTTGTCGCCGGTGTTCATGAGCATGAAGCAACCTGTGCCGTATGTGTTTTTGGCCATGCCCGGTTCGAAGCAGGCTTGCCCGAAAAGGGCTGCGTGCTGATCGCCGGCCACGCCGCTTATGGGTATGCCGGCACCGTCGAGCTGATAGCTGCCGAAACTATACGACGACGGATGCACCTGCGGGAGCATGGCGGCGGGTATGTTCATTTTGCCGAGCAGGTGGTTGTCCCATTTCAGTTCGCGGATGTTGTAGAGCATGGTACGGGATGCGTTGGTGTAGTCGGTGGCATGCACTGTGCCTTTGGTCATGTGCCACAGCAGCCAACTGTCAATGGTGCCTGCGGCGAGTTCGCCATTTTCGGCGCGCTGCCTGGCACCGGGTACCTGGTCGAGTATCCACATGATTTTGGTGGCGGAGAAGTAAGAGTCGATCACGAGACCGGTGTGTTCTCGTACGTAGGGTTCGAGGCCCTGCTTCTTTAGCGACTCGCAGATGGCGGCGGTGCGCTTGTCTTGCCATACGATGGCGTTGTATATGGGCGCTCCGGTTGTGCGGTCCCACACTACGGTGGTTTCGCGCTGGTTGGTGATGCCGATGGTGGCTACCTGCGATGCTTTCACGTTTTGATCGGACAATACTTTTTGCAGCATTGCCAACTGGGTTGTCAATATTTCGTTGGGATCGTGCTCAACCCAGCCGGGCTTGGGGAATATCTGGCGAAATTCCTGCTGGGCGATGCCGCGGATGGTGCCTTGCTGATCGAACAACACGGCGCGTGAACTGGTGGTGCCCTGATCGAGCGCGATGACGAATTTGTCGGTCATGATCTCAGATAGCTACGGTGATTTGTGGGTTGATTGACTTGAGCAGTTCGACAAGCTTTTGTTTGCAACGTGGCGAAATGGTTACGTAGTTGCGTTCAACGTCGTTGTGGTAATGCACTGCCAGCCGGTAGAAACTGAATGCCTGCTCGCTTGCGTTGCTGCGCGTTTTTAGAGTTGAGCGAATTTTCTGAATGTCGATTGCATAGTGGCTGAACCAGCCACATCGCACGATAAGTTTGGTGCCTGAGACTGGTAGTATGTTGCGCGTAGTATGGCTGTGCCAAATGCGATGAATGGAACTACGATGGCCACGCCTATCCAAGCGCGTTGCTGGATGAAATAATATGTTTCGCCCAGCAGCACCAGGGCGGGCAACAGCACTACGACGATGCTTTTTTTTGAGCTGAACCTCATGGGAAAATGAGTTGGTACAACAGCACGCCGAGCACACCGCCAATGCATGGCCCGACGACGGGCACCCATGCGTAGCCCCAGTCAGAATGGCCCTTGCCGGGAATGGGCAGTATGAAATGCGCGATACGCGGGCCGAGGTCGCGCGCGGGATTGATGGCAAAACCGGTGGTGCCGCCAAGGCTGAGGCCGATGGATGTGATCAGCAGGCCAACCACGAGTGGGTTGAGGCCTTCGACAAAGCGGTTGGCGCCTATGAACAGCAGGGCGAGTATGAGCACGGCGGTTCCGATGATTTCACTTATTAGATTATTGACCGGGCTTCTGACGGCGGGTGCGGTGCAGAACACGGCGAGCTTGAGCGAGGGGTCGTCGGTGCGTTTCCAATGCGGCATGTAGTGCAGCCATACGATGACGGCGCCGGTAAATGCGCCCGCCAACTGCGCAAGGATGTAACCGGGCACAAGCGACCATGCAAAGCTGCCGGCCACTGCGAGGCTGATGGTGACCGCGGGGTTGATGTGCGCACCGCTGATGTTGCCGACTGCAAATATGGCAAGTGCCACGGCCAGGCCCCAGGCCACGCACACCACAAGCCAGCCTGCGCCGTGTGCTTTGGAGTCTTTCAACAAGAGGCCGGCGACTACGCCGTCGCCCATTACAATGAGGATCAGTGTTCCAAAAAACTCTGCAAGATAAGGTGACATGCTTTTGACTGGTTTGCTATCAATATAGCAAGAGTTGCGGGCACAACGAAGTACAAAACTCTATACTTTCAATCGTTTGCTAGTGCTGCGCCAACAGTTTGAGGCATACGCCGTTGGTCCAGCCGAAGCCGTCCTGATTGGGGTACTCGCCGCCGCCGGCAGTGAGGGTGGTGTCCATCACGTTATACTTTTCCATCATGCGGCCAGTCTTTTTATATACGCGTTGATTCTGGCGCAGCCAGCGACTGGCCACTTCGTCGGCGAGTTCGGTTTTGTTGTAGTTGGTGAGGCCATGATAGGCCATCCACTGGAGTGGTGCCCAGCCGTTGGGCGAATCCCACTGCTCGCCTGTCGGGTTCAGGCTGGTGACGAGCCCGCCGGGCATAAGGAAGTCTTTCTCCAGCACGTTGGCTACGCCTGCGGCCATCTCGTCGGTGGCGATGTGAAAGAACAGCGGGTAGGTTCCTGCGAGCGTGCGCACGGTGGATTGTTTTCCTTCCACAAAGTCGTAGTCTACGAACATGGTTGCTTGGGCATTCCAGCAATACTTGCGTATGCCGTCGGCGCGCGTGCGGCTTTTTCTTCATAGGCCGCGGCTTTGGCGGTTTCTCCTTTTTGCTTGTATCCTTCGGCTATCACTGCTTCAAGGTTGTACAGCAACGCGTTTAGATCGACCGGAACAAAATCGGTGGTGTGAATGGTGGAGAGGCCTTGACCCTCGCGGAACCAGCGGCTGCTGAAGTCCCAGCCTGATGTGGCGGCAGCGCGAAGGTTGGTGTACACTTCTTCTTTGGGCCGGTCGCTGCTGGAGGCTACGTGATGGTCTTCTTTATAAGCTTCGGGCCGGGGCAGCGGTATCCGATCGATGTACCGGTTGAGTATTACACTGTCGTCGAGCATCACTACTTGCAGTTTTACGTCGCCGCTCTTTTGTAATTGGTCTGCGCCCTCCATCCAATAGTTGTATTCTTTTTCCAGGGCGGGCAGGTAGTGCATGGGCGCAAGCGAGTCGTTTTCCTGCAGCACTTTTACCATCATCGCATAAAAGGGTGGTTGTGACCTCCCGAGGTAATAGTTTCTGTTGCCGTTGGGGATGAATCCGATCGAGTCGATGAGGAAGCTGAAGTTGTCGACCATGTTTTTTGATCATATCGAACCGGCCTTGCTGTGCGAGACCTACGATGGTGAAGTAGCTGTCCCAGTAATATATTTCAGAGAAGCGGCCTCCTGGTACGATGTAGGGATGCGGAAGCGGTATGAGCGACGAGCGCGGGTTGTAGTCGTCAGGTTTTCGCGTGAGCACATCCCATAACGCGGTGATGTGCTGCTCCAGGGTGCGCGTGGTGTCGGAATGAAAATTGGATTCCGGTCTTACCGGCAGTTCGAAATTGTCGAGCACGAATTGGTTCAGATCAAAGTCTTCGCTTTCTTTTCGCGCTTCGTACTCTTGTATGATGGCTGAGATGTCGCGCTTGGGTGTGCAGTCGACAAACGTTTTGGAGTCAGGAAACACAGGCAGCATCTGAACGTCGGCAAAGAACGTGCTTCCGTAAAAATCGACTGCAACGGGCTGAGTGTCTTTGTTGCAAGCAACAAAGACGAGGCGCAGAGCCCGATTGCAAGCTTAATTCGCATTGGCTATTTCCTTTTTTCTGGTTACAAGTTTGGTGTTGATGAAGTTGCCGACGGCGCGCCCTTCGGTTATGCCTACGTCGCAGGCGCGGCGGTAGTGAATGCCTCCGTACAGTCGACTGACGGCTGCCTCTTCGGATGCTTCTTTAAATGAGTTGAATTTTCTGACGGTCAATCCGAACTCCACTTCCGTGGAATCGGTAAACGCAAAGGGTTCGCCAAACACCGTAGTGAGCGCCACCGACGCTGCAGCGGAGATCACGCTGTGGCCGCTCGTGTATTCGGGAAATGGCGGCGTCTGCAACACGGGCGTCCAGTTCTCGTCGATGAATTGGTTGATGTAGGTTTCCGGTCGCACGAGTTTGCTGCGGTACTTTTCGTCCCAGCAACTGATGAATCCGTCTACAAGCGATACGGCGACGCGCACGTATGCTTCGCTACTGGTGACGAAGTCGGCCTTCGCCGCCACGCACGCTACGTGTGTGATGTTCATCCAATGCCCGCCGGGCGATATTTTCTTCGTGGCAAACATGACGTGTCCTTTCACGTTCATCACAAACGGATTGCAATCCCAGAAGAAGGCAATTTGCCGCTGCTCGTCGGTCAGACTTTTTCCGACGGTGTATACTTCATATGCTTCATTATAAAATCCGGTTCCTTTTTCGCTGGAGAACGCCGGGGGCGGCGGTGGCATGAATTGCGCCGCAGAGTCGAGGGCAAAAGTTCTGATCTTGTTCCAGTGGGGCTCAACGGCGTCCATGTATGCGGGGGGTGTGGGCTTCCACGTGGCAGGATCGTTGAGTATCGAATATTTGGGATATGACCTTGTCTGCTTGTAATTGTCGCTGCCCGACCATGTCAGAATATGGTCGCCCACCAGTTGGCCATAGGCTATGGAGCGCTCAAAGACGTCGGCTGGCATGCCTGTTTCCCGATACTCCTGCATAATGCCGGTGTAGAACTCGTCCATTTTTTGATCGGAGAACACAAGCGCTTTGCCCACTTTCAATGCGGCCTGCACGGCAGCGAGGGGAAAGCAATATGCAACGCCCTGATCGGGTTTCGGCGTGGCCTCCAGGCCTTGGAGTTGTCCAGCGAGGCTCTGCATTTGCGGACTACCCTGTATGGCTGCTTCGTAGGCGGCCACGCTGGCGTAGGCATAAACGCGACTGGCTACGGGCGGCGAAAAAATATCGTGAACGATGATGTCTGTGATCTGCTTGATGGATCGGTGAAGGAGTTCCGGGTTCCCCGCTTTGGCCTCCCAGTCGGTACTGCCCTGGTTGTTGTTGCAACCGGCAATAACCATCACCGTAAAAATGGCCCCGCACACTAGTTTCTTCATGTCTCAATAGGTATTTAGTAAGGTTTTCGTCGTCCTTCAAAGTTATAAGGTCATTGTTAGAAATGAAATCACAAGGGCATTACTTTACCGTTTGCGTGGCATCGCCGACGCCGATTCCGGTAATGGTAAGTTGTTTCCACGATTTGGGAAGCACACCACGATTTTGTTGAATTCCATCGGGTGTGATGTCGAGGCCGCCAAATCCAAAAATCACAACCTGAAGCATGCCTCCCGCGCCGGTGGCAAAGTACGGGTTGGTGCCTCCGGCTGTTTCAGCCAGCACGCCAAACGGTGGTACCTGGTTGGGCTTGTAACTCTTTTGAAAGAACTGAAAACTCTTGTCGGCGTTGCCCATGCGCGCATACAGAGTCGCCACTACGGAGTGCCCCATAGCGGGACCGGTGGGTGACATCCTGTTTTCATAGTAGGCAAGGTCTTTGGCTACTTGCGTCGGCTCGGCTACTATCTTGAGCGGATACGACAGCAGGTTCGCGTCGGCCTGCTTGATTTCTTCGCCGTTGTAGGTCGCATTTTCTTTGGTGGTGCCGTCGGGGAATTTGAGGATGGGAATGTTGTCGGCTACATGCACCCAATCGGGATCGGGTGTGAGACCAAGTTCTTTTGCCGCGGCCGTAGCATAGCGCAGCACCGTAATTGCCATGCCGTTGGTGAAGGCGTTGTTGTCGATGTTTTCCTGCCACTCATTCGCGCCGATCACGTTGTTGATCTCGTAGCGACCGGGTGCTTTTCGCTCCACCCTGCTGGCCCAGAAGTCGGCTACTTCCTTCAACACGGGATAGCCCCTCGTAAGAAGCCATTGTTTGTCTTTTGTGACTTCGTAATATTTCCAGAACGCCCAGCCAACGCAGCCGGTAATGTGTTGCTGGAAGGGCCCCGTGAGCGCCCATACCGGCGTGTCTTCCGTGCCTTCGTCCGAAGATTCCCAGGGAAACATGGCGCCCCGGTAGCCATGCGAGAAGGCGTTCTGCCTGGCGGCGTCGAGCCGCTGATACCGGTACTCCAGCAACGACCTGGCTATCTCCGGCTGAAGGACCAGCAGCGGCGGGTACATCCACAACTCGGTATCCCAAAATACGTGACCGTTGTAGCCGAGCCCCGACAGCCATGGCGAAGGCTGTGAGGAGCCTGTGCCCGCG
>JAAURZ010000105.1 GCA_012031955.1 Bacteroidia bacterium | reverse complement strand
CAACGGCAAGCTTACGGTTCGCGTGCGCACCCGCGCCAACACCCATCTAACCCTTGCGCTCGTCAACGCACAAGGTACCGTCATGAGCAGCAGTTCGATACACACTACGCAGGAGGTGACTGAAAAGGAAATACTCACCACCGGTTATGCCAGCGGCGTTTACCTTGTGCGTGTGCGTGTGGATGGAAAAACTGTGACAGAAAAAGTAGTGATCCCCTAGGGTCACTACTGCTTCTGAAATTCTCCGGCCATTCTATTGATGGTATCGTTCGTTAGTTGCTCACCTTCGTGAATCACGACGCGGTATTTGAACGTGACGGATTCATTTTTTTTCAACATAAAATTCAGCACCTCTTTTCCGTTGCTGAATACTTTTTGGCCGAGCGGATTGGCGGCGAACAAACCATAGCCGCGCGCATGCCAGTAAGTTGGGTAGCCCAGATTGGTGGGATGATCGAAAATAGTTACTGATACAGGTATCTTGTCTTTCGTCCCAAACATGGTGACCCATTTGCCTCGCGTGCTCCAAACGTCGTTGCCGGCAGTGCCCTCACTGCTTAAGTAGTTTCCTGACGCTCCCGCCTTGCTTACTGCTTTCACCGTAGTGGCAATGCCATGACTGTCGACAAACACTTCGGGCTCGTCGGACGGGATTTCAAGTTCGCGCGCCACACGTATGGCGAACATGCCATCCTTCACGTCGTTGAAGCGCACTTCGTCGGCAACCGCGCTGAGCGTGGTGGTACGGTCTATCACGAAGTTGTTGTTGATTACGTAAAAACTGTAAGTCGTGCTTTCGTTCAAAAGCATCTGCTGGTCGGGCGTCTTCCACACGGCCGTCACTTCCAGCGTGGCCTTGTCACCTTCTGCCGCTTTGCGCACCACCGATTGATGAAAGATGGTGCCGTAGTGACTGCGACGTTCTCTGGGAATAGCCGTGGAGTTGTTCCAGAAGTCGAGGCCGTTCACATATTCGTAGTTGAGCCACAGGCCCGTGTGGTGCGGGTGATCGGCGCGTTCGCCGGAGCGCGGGTCGATGGGCCATCCGCGCGTGATCGTAATTCCGCTTACGGTGTTTACGGGGAACAGGATGGGCTTCATCACGGAGTCGTAGAAACAATAAGCAGTAAGCAGGCGACCGTTGTACAGCAGGTCTATTTGTTTGTTGGCCGGCCGGTCATTGAACGCGAACCCGGAGGTACGCTTCTGCGCAAGCGTGACTGACGACAGCAGCATCAACAATGAAACAGCGAGCGTTTTCATGGCAAACTCAGTATTTAAAGACCTTGCCGCCCGTCATCACTTCTTGCTTTGCCTCATCGAAGGTGGCTTTGGTACCTGTGCGTGCCGCAGCGGTTGTCATAATGCTGGCCACTGCGTGCGCATAGCCTGCCTCCACGGGCGCGTTAGTCTCTTTGCGGCTGCGAATGCACTCCATCCAGTTGAGCATGTGCGACGACGTGAGTACGTCCGCACCTGTGTTAGCCGATGCCACCACGGTTTCCACTTTGGTGGTCAGGTCTTTTTCCGCCAACAGGTTGGGCTGCATGCTCATGGCTGATGCAAAATGCTGGTTGAGCCCGCCTTCCGGCGAAACCTTGTTGGTGATGAGATCAAGCTTACCCCCGTTGGAGTAATAAATTTCCGCAGGATGCTCGTCGCCGTTGTGCATGCGCGAGGTGAACACCACCTGGAAACCGGACGATGGATCGTCGGTCGGTCCGTAGTCGAACACGGCAGTCATGGTATCCCAGTTACGGCGGCCGTCTTTCCATGCATAAATGCCGCCATTGGCAACCACGCTACGCGGATGCTTCAGTTTACTGAACCAGTGCACCGTGTCGATCTGGTGCGACATCCATTGACCGGGCATGCCGGAAGAGTAAGGCCAGAACAATCGGAACTCTAGATACTTGCGTGGGTCCCACGGCTCGAAAGGCCGGTTGAGAAGGAAGCGTTTCCAATCAGTCTCGCTTTCCTTCAGTTGTCCGACAAGCGACGGTCGCGCCAGCGGCCGGGTTGATTAACATTCCAGGTAAGCTCCACCATGGTGATCGGACCGAACGCGCCGCTTTGAATGAAATCGGCGGCAGCGTGATAGTTCGACCCACTGCGCCGTTGCGAGCCGATCTGCACCACCTTCTTCGTCTCCTTCACCGCCTTCAGGGCGGCGCGGTTGTCTTCCATCGTTTCGGCAAAAGGTTTTTCGCAGTACACATCGCACCCGGCCCTTACCGCTTCGGCGCAATGCAATGCGTGCTGGAAATCCGCCGTGCTGATGATGACGGCGTCAAGGTCTTTGGTATTGTACAGTTCGTCGTTGTTCATACACGCCTTCACGTCGTGGCCCATTTGCTCTTTCAACACCGCCTGTCCTTCTTCCCGTCTTTTCCTCCATAAGTCGGACACGGCCACGATGTCGAAGTTGGTGTTCTTGTGAAGGCCGACGAATGCGGGCATCAGTGAGCTTTTGAACCTGTCGGAAAAACCGACAATGCCGACGCGAACGCGATCGTTAGCACCCATGATGTTGGCATAGCTGCTCGCGCTGAAGGCAAGCGCTCCCATCGTAATGGCGGACGATTGTTTGATGAATTCCCTGCGTGACGATTTCATACCTGTTATATTTTGTAGATGATTATTTTAGTACGCGAATCTTGATGCTTCTGAACGACACACGGTCGCCGTGGTCCTGCAACAGAATGCGGCCTTGTTTGGCCATGCCGAAGTTTTCCCACTGAGCATACTTGCTGCGCGCCACCAGCGCCTTGTAGATCGGTGAGCCGCGCTGATACTCGACCACCTTGTAACCGTTGAGCCAGTGCTCCACGCGGTTGTCGGGGTACACCACTACACGGCCGTAATTCCACTCACCGATCTTGTGCTGACCACGGCTTATCTTCAGCGATGGAATGAGGTCGTACAACGATGCCATCGTGCGGTTGCCCACCACGCCCGCCTTGGCGTCGGGATGTCGCTCGTCGTCGAGCACCTGGTATTCGAGGCCGATGGCAGAGCCGCTGTTGCCCTCGCTTTCTGTCACAAAATATTTCACCCCACTGTTGGCGCCTTCGGTCAGCTTGAACTCGAACTGAAGGTCAAACGCCGCGAATTCTTTTTCCGTCACAATATCGCCGCCATTTTGCGACTCTGCACCGTCGGACTTCACCACGCTCAGTGTGCCGTCTTCCATCTTCCATCCCCTTTCGGGGAAATTTTTCTTATAGGCGCCGCGCCATCCGTCGGTGGTTTTTCCATCCCACAGCAATACGGTGCTATGTTGCTTTTCCGCTTCACTCAAATCGTTTGGAATGAAATTCATGACAAATACATCATCAGCTGGCAATGCCTTCAGGTTGGTTGTTTGGATGGTGATGTTGCGCCACTTGATTTGCTTGCCTGGTTCGTCTCCTTTTTCGATCGAGTGCACTTGCAGGGCGATGAAGCCCTTCATCGTCACGTTGTCTTCCACGTGGGCTGCAGGCACGCCATTTACAAAAGTGCGGATGCTGTTGCCGATGCACTCCACACGTATGGCATTCCACTCGTTTTGTTTGAATGCATCTTTAGCTGCAGGGTTATATTCCAAGGGTAGAGCCAATCGCGGCGCGCTTCGTCATATACACCACCCGTCCACGCGCGCGCCGACGGATCTATCTCGAACTGATAGCCGTGTACCCGGCCCTTCATGTAGTCGGGTGTGCTGAGGCTGCGGAACTGAATGCCGGAATTCATGCTGGGATCCACTTTAAATTCAAGTTCGAGTATAAAGTCGCCGTACTCCTTTTCAGTCGCCAAAAAGGAGTTGGGCTCCCCGGCCACCGTTGTGCCCACGATCTCGCTGTTCTTTACTTCGAATGAAGCCTTGCCATTCAGTTGCTTCCAGCCTTCCAGGTCTTTGCCATTGAACAGCTTTTCGATTTTTCCCGATTGTCCGTAAACGTGAGCCGCGACAGCAAGCAACAACACGAGGCATGTGTTTTCTTTTAATGAATTGCATTTTACAAGTTTTGTCGATTAAGTTCTTTTACGGCATGGTCGCAAGCGCGTGCGCTGAGCGCCATGTACGTAAGTGATGGATTCACACAACCCGACGATGTCATCGCAGAGCCATCGGTGATAAATACATTCGGCACATCGTGAACCTGGTTGAATGCATTAAGCACGGACGTCCTGCGATCGCGACCCATGCGCGCGGTGCCCATCTCGTGGTTGGCGTTGCCGGGGAATGAAATGCCTTTGTTGGTTTTCACATTTTTGTAACCCATTTCATCGAGCATCTCAGCCGTCGTGTCGGCCATGTCGTCGTGCATCAGGTGCTCGTTTTCTTTGAAGCTGCAGTCGATGGTAAGTGTCGGTCTGCCAAACTTGTCGAGCTTCTCTTTGTTCAACGTCACGCGGTTTTCCTGGTAGGGGAGACATTCGCCATAGCCGCCGAAGCTGATGTGCCAGCCTCCAGGTGTTTGCACCGCCTCTTTCAATTTTTCTCCGAGCACGTTCGTGCGCAGTTGTCCATTCCATCCGCCGCGGCTTGCACCGCCCTGCAGGCCATAGCCGCGCAGGAAACGGTCATACTTTTCGTTCACGTTTCTGAATCGCGGTATGTAAATGCCGGTTGGTCGTCGTCCGAAATAATACTTGTCTTCAAAACCATCCACCGCAGCCGACGCGCCTCCTCCTTTGTGATGATCCATCAGGTTGCGTCCCACCTGGTCGCTGTCGTTTCCAAGACCGTTGGGGAAACGACTGGAAGTGGAGCTCAGCAACAGGTGCGCCGTGGCGAGCGTGGAGGCATTGAGAAAAACTATTCTCGAATAAAACTCCATCACTTCCAGCGTCGCTGTGTCCATCATTTCCACGCCTATGGCCTTTCCTTTCTGTTCATCGTAGAGCACCCTGTTTACAATGCTTTGTGGCCGCAAGGTGAGATTGCCGGTAGCCATGGCGGCTGGCAGCGTGCTGGCGTTGCTGCTGAAGTAGGCGCCATACGGGCAGCCGCGATGGCAGAGGTCGCGGCGCTGGCATTCACCACGACCTTTTAAAGATTTTGTGAGATTGGCCACACGCGCAATGGTGACGGCCCTCTGCGGAAATGTTTTGGCGAGGCGTTCCTTGAAGTCAAGCTCGGCGCAGTTCATTTCCATTGGCGGCTGAAAGACGCCATCGGGTAATTGTGGTATGCCCTCAGGCTGCCCGCTCACACCTACAACTTCTCCACATAATCATACCAAGGTGCGAGGTCTTTATAGCGTATCGGCCAGTCCACACCGTGACCATCACGGGCATTGGCCTCAAAGTCGAGGTCGCTCCAGCGGAAGCATAATCGCCCCCACAACAGCGACCGGCCTCCCACCACGTCCCCTCGAATCCAGTCGTAGCGTTGTACCTCGGTGTATGGATTTTCAAGATCATTAATATAGAAGTGCTTGTTGTCGCCACGGTAAGAATAGTGCCTGGTTTGTATAGGGCCGCGCCGGCGATCTTCCACCGTCAGCTTGCTGCGCAGCGGGAAATCCCAGGGGTTGAGCATCGCCGTCGGGTAATCGTGGGGATGCACCACGTTGGTGCCGCGTTCGAGCAGCAGTACTTTGAGGCCTTTTTCACATAGTTCCTTCGCCGCCCAGCCACCGCTGATACCCGACCCCACGATAATGGCATCGTAGGTCTGGTTGGCCCTTGCCTTTACATTCAGATTCATTCAATCGATTGCCTAAGTCTTGCTGAATCTAGTAAAATCGAATTGGTTTGCCGGCCTCATTCTGGATAAATGGCAAAAAATCTCCTTTTCTCAATTATTCATCCGGATTACTATATCATTTCAATCTCTGTTTTATTTTTGCACCCAATTTGTCCATCCCACCCAACGAGATACCATGCCAAGAGACAGAAGTATTCGCTCCGTACTGATTATCGGTAGCGGTCCTATTATTATCGGCCAAGCGTGTGAATTCGATTACTCCGGATCGCAGGCGTCCAGGTCGCTTCGTGAAGAAGGGATTGAAGTGGTGCTGATCAACTCGAACCCCGCCACGATCATGACTGACAAAGTGACGGCCGACCACGTGTATCTGAAGCCGCTCACAAAGAAATCCATCAGGGAGATTCTGGAGAAACACAACATCGACGCGGTGCTACCGACTATGGGAGGGCAAACGGCCCTGAACCTTTGCATCGAATGCGACAAAGCGGGAATTTGGGATCACTACGGAGTGCGCATTATTGGCGTGGACATCGGCGCTATCGAGACCACGGAAGACCGCGAAAAATTCCGGCTGAAAATGAACGAACTGGATGTGATGGTTTGCAAAGGCGCAACCGCCACATCTTTCTTGATGGGGAAAGAGATCGCACAGGAAATCGGATTCCCCCTGGTAATCCGTCCATCGTTTACCCTCGGCGGCACCGGCGGCGGATTTGTAGACGATCCGGCAGAATTTGACGAAGCACTCAACCGAGGTTTGCACGCATCGCCAATTCACGAAGTGCTCGTCGAGCAGAGCATTATGGGCTGGAAAGAGTATGAACTGGAGCTGCTGCGCGACAACATCGGAAACGTGATTATCATTGCTCGATCGAAAACTTCGATCCGATGGGCATTCACACCGGCGACTCCATCACTGTGGCGCCAGCCATGACGCTACCCGACACGGTGTACCAGCGCATGCGCGACATGGCCATAAAATGATGAACGGTATCGGGCTGTTTGCCGGAGGTTGCAACGTGCAATTCGCCGTGAATCCTGATAATGAAGAACAGATCGTGGGCATCGAAATAAATCCACGTGTGTCCCGCTCTTCGGCACTTGCATCAAAGGCAACAGGCTACCCAATTGCCAAGGTTGCAGCCAAGCTCGCCATCGGCTATAACCTCGACGAACTGAAGAACGCTATAACCGGCACCACTACTGCCTACTTCGAGCCGGCGTAGATTACGTAATAGTGAAAATACCACGCTGGAATTTCGACAAGTTTCAGGGTGCCAACCGCAGGCTTGGCCTGCAAATGAAGTCGGTTGGCGAAGTAATGGGTATCGGCAGAAATTTCCAGGAGGCTTTGCAAAAGGCATGTCAGTCGCTTGAAATACGACGCAACGGCCTTGGTGCCGACGGCAAAGAGCTGAAGAACCAGGACGAGTTGCTACACAGCCTGGAGCACCCGAGCTGGAACAGGCTGTTCCATATCTACGATGCTTTCAAACTGGGTATCGCATTCAAAACGATTCAGAACCTGACCAGGATCGATAAGTGGTTCCTCAAGCAAATAGAAGAACTGATAGAACTTGAAAAGGAAATCGTAAAGTTCGACCTCAATACTATTCCCGCGCAACTCATGCGCAATGCCAAAGAGAAGGGCTACGCCGACCGGCAGATCGCGCACCTGCTCGACTGCCTGGAAAGCGAAGTGCGCGGCAAGCGAAAAGGAGATGGGCATAAACCGCGTATACAAA
>JAAURZ010000104.1 GCA_012031955.1 Bacteroidia bacterium | reverse complement strand
GCCGGTGACGACGTCGACACCGGCCGCGGTCGAACATGCGCTCAGCCGTCTCCGCAAGAAGCTGGAGGCGGCGGGCGCAACCGACGTCACTAGAAACCGTGCGCGGCGTTGGCTATCGGCTGAGCCGCAGCTTGATTGGGCCACCGAAATAGCGTCGAGCGCCGCGCCACGAAGGCGGCTGCTATCTCGAACGAACTACTCCATCAGGCCGATGCGAATACAGTTCCGGCGTGAGGCTTAATTAGCCGACTCCCGGATAATCTCCCCGCATGACCCGCGACGAAGCCGACTTCATCAGCGATGCGGCGGCGCTTGCCGACACTGGGCTCTTTCTGACCATGGGAGAACTCCACGCGGTTCTGCGCCTGCTGTGGCCGCGCGGCGCAGGCGCCTGGCTCACCGATGAGGTGTGGCATTGCCTCGATGCGCGAAGGAGCGCAGCCGCGGCAAGGCGCGTCCAACGAAAGAGCGCCTTGGCGGCTTGACAAGCGGCGGGTGCAACCATCTGCGCTGGAACAGGAAGATCCCGCTCGCGCTACATGCCCGGCATCGCCAGCACTTCCAGTATTTCGATCGAGGCGCCGGGCATCATGAGGTGAGGGTGGCCGTCAAACAATGCTTTGGCGGCATCGGCCGACTCTGCCTGGACCACGCCATAGCCGCCGATATGCCCGGAGAGCGCGGCCCCATTGAGATGGGCAACGCTCTGCGTCGCGCGCCCATATCGACGATGGCGTGACCGGACTTGCCCGCCCATTGCATCCACGCATCCATGCCGGCCTTGGCCTGTTCGGGCGATGCGTTGGCCATCTGCTCCTGCGCCGAAACCGGTGAGCGATAGAGGACGAGGAATTTCTTCATGGCGAGGTCTCCTGCGTCCTTCAGGCTGATCGCTCCGCATGGTTCGGTCAAACCGAACAAGACCAACGGCATGGTCTGCGGCGCGCGCGTAATGGCCATAAACGTGAGAGAAGGATTCTGCGTACCAACCGAAGGCATGCAGGCACCATCGGTCACAAACACATTCGTGCAGTGGTGCAGTTGATTCCACGCGTTAAGTAGCGACGTCTCCGGGTCTTTGCCCATGCGCACGCCGCCCATCTTGTGTATCTCGAGGCCCTGCGCCTGGCCCGAGTCCATGAGTTAGATATTCTTGAAGCCTGCCTTCTCCAGCATGCCCCTGCCCTGTTCATGAAAGTCTTGCAGCATCAACTCGTCGTTTCATCATAGCCGACAGAGGTGATCAACTGTGGTGTGATGTAAAAGTTAGAAATAATCGCGGGCTTATTCTCCATTCGCTTTTTCCTTTTTAGGCTTCTCGCGCGAGCCAGCGTACAGTTCATATTCCAGCAGGCGGCAGTCGATCTTGCTCGAATAAAACTCGATGCGACGCGATGCCTTGAGGCCAATCAACTTGGCCAGGTCGAGGTTGCCGGTGAAGATATATCCCTTGTAGCCCTGGCACTTCTTTTTCAGGAAGTCGCCGATGCGCGCATATGTTTTCTCAAGCGCGGCGATCTCGCCAAGGCGTTCGCCATACTCGGGGTTGAAGTACACTACGCCCTGCGCGCCTTCAGGCAGGGCCACCGTCTCGAAGTCGCCCTGGTGATATTCGAGGTGCTGCTCCACACCCGCCAGCCTCGCATTCATCCGTGTTATATTGATGGCGTCCGCGCTCATGTCGTTCGCGATAATGCGCGGACATTCGGCCTTCACCTGCTGCTGCAACTGCGCGCGGATCGTTTCATATTGTTGTGCCTGATAACCTACCACGTGCATGAAACCGTAGTTGGTGCGGTACAGCCCCGGATAGCGGCCGGTAGCCATCAGCGCCGCCTCGATGGCAATGGTGCCCGACCCGCACATGGGATTGACAAACACCGATTGCCGGTCCCGACTGCGACGCCATCAGCGTGGCCGACACCAGCGCTTCCAGCATGGGCGCCTTGCCCGGGTACTTGCGATAACCGTGCTTGGCAAGTGTCTCGCCCGCGGCGTCGATGAAAATGGCGGCGCTGGAATTCTTCCAATACAAATGCACCACCGTCTTGTCGAGGTCGGAACCGGAGTCGGGGCGCTTGCCTGTCTTGTTGCGAAAGCGATCGGCGATGGCATCCTTCACTTTCACGTTCACAAACATGGTGTTGTTTACCGTAGGATGGTCTACGTTACTCGTAACAGACACGTAGCCGTCGGGCCGGATGTAATCTTCCCAGGGAATGCCCGCCACAATAGTGTACAATTGCTGCGGGTTATTCACTTCAAACTCCTTAATGGCATAGAGCACCTGGCTGGCAGTACGAAGTTTCGTGCAAAGCGTAATGCAAGCGCCGAGCGTTTCGTACAATTCAAGACCCGTGGCAAACGTGCGCTGCGGCTTGAAGCCCAGGTCGATCACTTCGCGCTCCAGGAACGGCGACAGCCGCATGAGACACGTGATAACGATGCGCGATTTTTCTTCGAAAGCATTCACAGGCTAAACATACTCATATTTAGCCTGTGAATGAAAGGCCGCAATGGGGTCAGGGTGTATCGGCGGCGGCTTTCAACGTGAGCCCTTTCGAGAACATGAGCGCGCCCTTTGGTGAGAAGCGTGCTTCCATGCGGGTGCCGTTTTCTTTCTTGGTAAAACTGTACCACCTGGGTTGCGCCACCAGCCTGGTGCCCAGCTCTTCGAGCCGGTAATATACTTTCCACTGCCCTCCCTCCGGTATGGCACCGAAGTCCTGTTCGAAAGCCTGGCGCACGGCCACCGGCACTTCCGTTTCGTCGATCACGGCATTTTTGCTTACACCCTGTCCAAACGCGGCGAGTGTGAGTGTGATGAATGCCAACATCAACAGGTTTCTTTTCATAGATGTAAATGTTTTTGGTGCATGAATAGATCAACGTTGCAGCCATACGCAGGTTAGTGCGTTATCGTCACGCAGGCTTGCGTATTTTGCGAAGGATATCATCACTTGCATTTGCGCATGAAAGCGCGTGTTTGGGAATGAAGGCGCGTTCAACCAACACAAGGGCGCCCACGCTACCCGCGCTCGTGGCATGCGTGATGGAAGCAGGTCACGAAAAATCCGTGAGTATTAACAAATGATGACCGACAGCGACTGCGAACATGAGGTCACCCATTCCGGTCGCGTTAATTGAGCAACGATACGTCGATGAGTTTGCCGATGCCATAGGTGACGGCGGCCGCCACGAGGCCAAAGAGTACTTGCCGAAGACCTGAGGACACAAAGCTGCGCCCCGTGAACAGTGTGATGCTTGCGCCCACAACAAACAAACCCACTACACTGAATCCAAGGCACGCGTACACTGCCGTGGTGCCGGAAAGAAACGTGAATGGAATTACCGGTATGATGGCGCCCGCGACAAAGAGGAAGAAGGAAGCGAAGGCCGCCTCCCACGCCGAGCCACCCAACTCTTGCTGATCGATGCCCAGCTCTTCGCGCACAAGCGTGTCGAGCGCGCCCTCTTTGTTCTCAAATACTTTGTGCGAGAGCGCGTCGGCGCTTGCTGCGTCCATGCCCTTGGCTGGTAGAGCAATGCGAGTTCCTGGCGCTCCTGTTCTGGCGACGACTCGAGTTCTTCGGCTTCAAGGTCTATCTGTCGCTGGTTAAGCTCGCGCGAGCTTTGCACCGACAACCATTCGCCGAGCGACATGGAGATAGCGCCTGCGAGCATACCGGCAATGCCCGTGATAAGGATCGTTGTGTTACTGGCGGCCGCGCCCATCACGCCCATCACCAGGCTCATGTTCGACAACAGGCCGTCGTTGGCGCCAAGCACCGCGGCACGCAGCGCATTACCACCCACCGTCTTGTGGCGGCCTTCCATACGCGCGATGAAGCCACCCGACGACGGACTGGCGCCCCGACTTACTGCTTCGATTATCATGACGTGGTTGTGCTCAAGACCCGTGGGCCTCTGCCCGTGCTTCAATTTGCCTTTCACGGTCGACGATGCCAGCGAACGTTCCATAGAGGATAGGTTGGCGATAATAAAGTCGTAGCCGAATATTTTGCCGAGCCTGAACTGGATGCGCGCCCTGCGGCTCGGCCCCGGCGGCTGAAAGGCAGGGTTTGTTTTCCGTATCTTATCAACTGCGTGCTGCGCGTGCGAGTCTTCGATGGCCGACAATTGTTTGAGCACACTTGCCAGGGCCGGATCTTTTTGCACGGTGGAAAGCCGGCCGTACAGATAAGCCGCGTCAATCTCCACCTGCAGTTGCGCCAATGCTCGCTTGTTCATGGTCGTGTGGGTATGAATGTCAAGATAGGGAAAGTGCGGCGTATCGGAAATGACTTACTCACCTGTTGTCGATAAAGCGCGACACCTTGCGCGCGCCGGTGCCGTGCAGCAGCTTGTCCATGTCGGCCGCCGAGAGAAAACACAACTCGGGCACCACCCGCAGCCGCGACTGGAAGTATGTTTTCACGGACGCCTCCACCAGCGACGCCGTCTCATTCGTGAGGAGATGCAGGCGCAGCTCGTCGGTACCAAGGTCGTTGCTGTACACCTCTACCACGTAGTCCTGTATCGAGCCGACCTGGTTGAGTATATCGAACACACCTGGCGGGTAAAGCGTGGTGCCCTTCAGCTTGATCATCTGCTGGCGCCGGCCGATCACAGGTCCGAGTCGCAGGGTATGCCGGCCGCAGGTGCAGGGCTCGTCGTAATATGCGGCCACGTCGCCGGTCTTGTAGCGGAGCAGCGGCATGCCTTCCACGCCCAGCGACGTGATGGTCACTTCGCCAGCCACGCCGGCGGGCAGCAGGTTGTTCTGGTCGTCGAGTATCTCTACAATGATGAGCTCGGGGTGATGGTGGCCGCCCATACCTGCACTGCATTCGGTGAACGCAGTCTGCATTTCGGTGGAGGCGTAAGTGCCGTAGAGCCTGATGTCCCACTGTTCGTTGATCATTCGCGCGAGTGTGTTGGGTTGCATGTCGGCGGTGCGAAGGCTTTCGCCGATACACACGGCCTTGCGCACAGGCAACTGGCGCAAGTCGATGCCGTGCTGCTGCGCAAACTCAATGAGCTTGATCATAAACGACGGCACGGCCACAAGCGCCGTAGGGTTGAGCCGGCGGATGGTTTCCCACTGCATCGAAGGCAACCCGGGGCCTACACGTATAAGGCCCGCGCCCATGTTGCGGATGCCTTCATAGTAGGCGATGCCGGCCATGAACTGGCGGTCGAGCGTGAGCATGAGTTGGTACAGGTCGGAGGGTGAGCCGTCGGCGCAGGCGAAAGAAATGGACTCGTTGTAGGCCAGGCGCTGAAGGTCTTTTTCAGTAAGGCCCACCGTTACCGGCTTGCCCAGCGTGCCCGACGTACTCGTGAACTCGACAATGTCGGACGGCGGCACACAAAGAAATTCCCAGTTGTGGCGCTGCAGGTCATCCTTGGTGGTGGTGGGTATTTTTACGAGGTCTTCGAGGTGCCGTATGGCTTCGACCCTGACACCATGCAAGGCGAAGAATTTTTTGTAATAGGGCGACCGTTGCGCGAGGTAAGGAAGCAATTGCCGCAGCGCTTCTTCCTGAAAGGCCTTTATCTTTTCTTTGGGCTGAAGCTCGATGGACGGGATCAAATTCATGTCTCGATAATCACTACGGCGCCGGCATTGGTAGCGGTATGGGTTAAGGTTATGTGAAAGTGGCGCCACCCATTTTCAGCGGCAAGTTTCGCAAAATTTCCGGACAGTTTCAGGAACGGCTTGCCCAAATCGTCCACTTCCACTTCAATATCCCTGAGCAGGTAGCCAAGCGTAAGGCCACGGCCGGTAGCTTTCAGGAAAGCTTCCTTGGCGGCAAAGCGTGCGGCAAAGTGCTGGTCGGCCAGTGGCTTCGACTCGCAAAAGGCAATTTCCGCAGCCGAAAAGATTGTCTCTTTGAAACCGGGTCGCCGCGCAACCTTTGCCCCCACCCGCGACACTTCGATGATGTCCATGCCTACACCTGCAATCATGGTAATGCTTGTTTACACTTTTCGAGATTCTTTTCATATAGTCGCGCTCCTGCAAGGTAGCTACTTCTTTGGTGAGACCGGTTTCATAAAAGTGCGCCGCGCGCGCGTAGTCTTCACGGGCAAAGCAGGCGTCGCCCGCCAGCATGTATGCGTGATACGACTCCGGGTTCCACTTCACTACGCTGTCGGGGTCGAGCCCATCGCGCGAGGCAAAGGGAAAGCGGTACTGATGAAACTTGAGGTAGTCGCGATACGCGGCAGTGCCGAGGAACGGATCATCCTCAATGGCCAGAAAGGCTTCGTCAATCCCGGACACCGGGGCTTGCGGCAAGGCAAACACTTTGTTGAGATCGTAGCACACATACTTACCCAACTGCCAGGGTGCGGTTGAAACCCACACGCGCAGATGCTGCGGCTGGAAGACGATGGAGTGGTGCGCGACGAGCTGGTTGATGGCCTTCTCGTTTCCCAGTCCGATGTCTGCGTCGTGCGCGCCCAACTGGTTGCGCAGTATGTTTACCGTCTTCTGCACACTGTTGGCGCCCTGCCTGTCGAGCAATTCTTCGACGCGGGCATAGCGATAGGGTGATGCACTCGTACGCATGTGCTCGCGATTCAGTTCGGTGTTGCCCAGCGAGTCGCTTTGGAAGTGGTTGGTGCTCACGATCCGGTTGCCCGGCGCCGTATACCTGCCGATGCCTTCCGGGTTTTTTTCGATGATCTCTGCGCGTCCGTCACGTGCCGAGCCGATGAGAAATGATTCGGCCACAAACATGTCGCGCTTCTCGGCGATGGCATAGGCTTCGTCGATGGTGGCCGCATACTGTAGTATCTCGCGCGCAACGAGCGACACCGGTGTAGCCGAACCGGACGGTATCTCCGACTTGGCGGCGTTGATGGTGACGGTGAGCCCCTGGTCGTTCATGCCGAGAGCACGCCGGTCATGCCGCCGAAGGTCACCATCATGAACTTGTGTCCGTCAGCCGGGTTGTAAAATGCGATGATCTTGTCGCGTGCAAATTCGTCGCCTACATAAAAATCGAAGTTGCGGCCTACGATAAGGGAGCCGTCTTCGCTTGCGCTACCCCAGGTGGCGAACGAGGTACAGCCTACGAGCGACATGTTCTGCAATGCATGGCCGATGTCGTGCGCAGCGTGGTAGTTGAGTATGCGCTGATAGGGCGGAGCAATGTCGTCGAATTCGTGTGACGCCGCTTTCGACATACCATATATTTCCTGGCGGTACTCGTCGGGCACGTGCGCGTCGAGGTCGCGGTTGAACCATCCCACGAACAGTTGCAGTATGCTCAGGTAAAAGTCAGAGGGTACAAGCTGGTGTATCTGGTTGGTGAATACTTCTTCCTGATACTGCACCAGCTCGCGAGTGAGTTTGCCGGCAGCCACGCCACGCTCGTAAGACTCGCCTTCCACGTACAGTTCATACAAGCCACTTTCGCTTTTACGGAACCAGTTGTTG
>JAAURZ010000103.1 GCA_012031955.1 Bacteroidia bacterium | reverse complement strand
GAAGTCGCGCCCGACAGTGATCTCCATGCCCATAGATGCCACATAGTTTTCGTCGGCGGTAAGTCCGGTGATGCCCATGTCACGGTCGCTTCCTTCCGCCCTTACGGTGTAGCCACCCTGTATATTGGCCGGTGATTCAGATCCGCGACCCACGGCGCCAACAACGCCGGTGCGCTTCAGTTCGTCGCGCAGCGACTCGAACGACTCCGCCGTCTTGCCATCGTACGGCAATACGATCACATTATCGCGATCATAGCCCAACTTTTTCTGCTGAATAAATTGCAGTTGATTGTAGATCACCAGCGTGCCGATGATGAGCACCATGGAAATGCTGAACTGCGCAGTTACGAGCACGCGACGCAGCCAGACGCCCCGGCCCGAGGAACGGAAGTTACCCTTCAGCATTTGCACAGGTTTGAAGGCAGTGATGGCGAAGGCCGGATAAGCGCCCGCCAGCAAGGCAATCGAAATCATACCTGCGAGATAGTACAACAGGAATTCCGGTGTTAGCAACTGCGACATGGTGAGAGACTTGCCGCTGAGGTCGTTGAAGAAAGGCAGCGCGAAACGCGCAAGCACCAATGCCAGCGCGAGCGCGAGGAAGGTGATAACGAGCGACTCGCCGATAAACTGAGCAAACAACTGGTTGCGAAGCGCGCCAACCACTTTGCGTACGCCCACTTCTTTGGCGCGGTCTACTGCGCGTGCCGTGGCGAGGTTCACGTAGTTGATGCAGGCAATCAACAGTATGAGCAGCGCGATGGCGGAGAAAATATATACATATTTGATATCGCCTACTACCACGGGCTCCTCCACATCGGAGTAGAGATGGATGTCGGTCAGCCGGGTGTAGTTGTACTTCACGTAGTCTCCCTCGCCTGTCAATTCCGACGCAAGTTCCTTTTTGATGAGGGCATTACCTTTCCGCGTAAGCGAATCGATATTGGCATTACCGTCGATCACTACAAACGTCTGGTAGTTGGCACTCCACCAGATCGGTTCCTCGCGTCCCGCGCGCAGCGAATGAAACGATCCGAGAAAATCGAATTGCAAAGTGGCGTTGCCGGGCATGTCGTCGATCAGTCCCGTAACTGTGTAGTCGCGGTCGTTCACGATGAGCACTTTTCCGAGGGGATCTTCATTGCCGAAATATTTTTTCGCGGTCGACTTTGTGACGATCACGCTGTAAGGTTCCTTCAGGGCCGTCTGCTGATCACCGGCGAGCAGGGTGATGGAGAAAACATCAAAAAAGGTGGAGTCGGCATAGTAGAATTTACTTTCCTCAAAAAGGTTGTCCTCATGGCGGACGATATATGAGCGCCAGGCCGAAGGGTTGTACACACGCACACCTGTTTCCACTTCCGCAAAATTCTTTTCCAGTGAAGGAAGCAGCGCTGTCGGCGACACCGATGTTTTAACCACCTGTCCCCCGAAGCTGTACTCCAGCGCCGCGCGATAGATGCGGTCCGACTTTGCATAGAACTTATCATAACTCAGTTCGTGTCTGATCCAGACCACCAGCAGGAGGCAGATTGCAAGGCCAAGCCCAAGACCGGTTATATTAATGAGTGAATAGACGAAGTGTTTCCTGATGTTTCGGATACTCGTGAGAAGGTAGTTTTTGATCATTGTGAGGCGGCTTTTTTGAATTTATGTGTATAAGACTTCACGATTCGCAAAGAGGTTGCAGCCGGCGACTCCAAATTTTCGCGAAAGCCCCGATCTGCCTGCGTTTTCGCCCTGTTATGCCCTGGAGCAGGGCCCGGTTTCATAATACCGTAATGCGGGGGATTACGTATCTTGCGGCATCCTCCTACTTTGCAAGTTGAGCGATGGGCAAATCTGGTATTATAGGGTTTCTGGCAATAGCGATAGGGACGTCTTGTTTTGCCCAGGACTTTAACCACACTACCCGCAACTACAAGGCGGTAGACGGTTTGCCTCAGTCGCAGGTCACATCCCTGGCGGAAGACCAGAATGGATACCTTTGGTTGTCGACACTCGGCGGCGGCCTGGGGCGATTCGATGGCCGCACTTTCAATGTTTACACGACGCTGGACGGCCTTCTTTCCAACGAAATTTACAAACTGCGTATCGACGCGCAACAAAATGTGTGGGCGTTGCACGCACGCGGACTCACAAGATTTGACGGACGCCGCTTCAAGACATTTCAGGTGCCGGGACCGCGGTCGATAAAAAAGAGCTTCCGAAGAATACACGAACTCAACGATACAATTTACGTTGTGTCGGCCAACAGCTACGGAAAAATATACCAGGACTCCGTGTATTATTGGGAAAAGGAACTTGTACCCGATACGGAGGCGATCAACTCGTATCAACGACCTGCCGGCGAGATTATTTTTTTTCGCAAATCCGTACCGCTTTTTTGTTTGGTCCCGTAAGGAGCGCTTCGAGCTCACCACCGAGGTGCCCATCAAGCGGGCTTATCACTTCTTCGATGTAAAAGGCGAGACGTACTGCTGGACGGATGCCGGTTACATGAAATTCAATCTGAAGGAGCGAAAGGTGACGAAAGCCGACATTGATTTCGAAGGAGCGCCATTGTTGTACGACGAAGACGAGGATATTTTATGGACGCGCGACGCGCTGGGCGGCTACCTCTTTAAAGACAAGTGGGAAAACGACAAACTCACACGCGACACGGTGCTGCACGATCTGGGCGTGTACGAGGTGCTTACCGACGCCGAGGGCAATACATGGTTTGCAACAAACGGCGGTGGCCTGTTCAAATATTTCATCCAGGACTTTGACCGTTGCAGTTCCGACGCCATGCGCTCCGTGATGGCGATCATGAAAGACCGCAACGACTACAGTTGGATCGGCACAATGAACAAGGGGTTGTGGCGGATGAAGAAAGGCAAGATCGACCACTTCTACGACCCCGAAGAGGTTTATCGCAACCGCGTGCAGGCCATTGCCGAGGCAACAGACGGCACCGTGTGGGCCGGATCTTCTGCCGGCCTGGGCCGGTATAACCCCGAAACCAATTCATTCGACTGGCTCACGTACCGCGACGGCCTCGCCGCCAACGGTATCTTCAATATTTCGCCCGACACCAAGGGAGGTATTTGGGTGGGCACCGGCGGAGGCGTGAGTTACTTCGACGGCGACAAGTTCACCAACTATACGACGGAAAATGGGCTTGCAAGTAACCTGGTATGGTCTACCCACTACCATAAGGACACAGAGACACTCTATGTGGCCAACGACTACGGCCTCAATACCATTCACGACGGAAAAGTCGAAAGCCTCACCATACCCGACCTCGACAAGGTGTATGTCATGAGTATCAGCACTTTCCGCGATTCCCTTTTGGTGATGGGAACGGGAGGCATGGGCGTCTTGCTGTACAATCCCAAAAGCGGCGACCGCAAACTTGTCACCACGCACGAGGGCCTCACGTCCGGCTTTGTATACTTTGTCGGTTACGATCAGGACGACTACCTCTGGATCGGCAGTGAAAAAGGCATTAGCCGGCTGCAGTTCGACAATGCTTTCAACATCGTTACCAACCTGCACTACGACTATGATAACGGGCTCACCGGAATCGAGACGAATCAAAATGCATTCTACCTGGGTGCTGACAAGAAATTCTTTGGATTGATCGACGGCCTCTACCAGTACAACAACATCAATCGTCAAAACCAGCGCTCTTTCGACCTCCATCTCACCGACCTCCAGATACTCTACGGTGAGTATCAGGTGCGCGCCTACGCGGATAGTCTGTTCGGATTCTTTAAGTTGCCTTACCGACCGTCGTTTCCGCCCGACAAGAATCACCTTACCTTCCAGTTCAACCGCGTCGACAAGCGCTATCCCAAGTCTATACGCTTCCGCTATATGCTGGAGAACTTCGACAAAACATGGTCACAGCCGTCGGCATCCGGACAAGTAACCTATAGCAACCTGCCGCCCGGAGAGTATATTTTCCGCGTGATGGCCACCAACAACCAGGGAAGCTGGTCCGACAGCCGCATTGCCTATCCCTTCACCATCCAGCGTCCGTTCTACCTTACCACATCGTTTGTGGTGGGCATGATCATTCTTTTTGCAGGTTCCATTACACTGCTTTTGTACATACGCGTGCGTCACCGCGTAAACAAGATGCTGGAGTTGGAACGCATACGCCATCGGGAGCAGGAGAGTTTGCGCAAAGAAATTGCGCGCGACTTCCACGACGAAATGGGCAACCAGCTCACGCGCATCATCAACTACGTGAGCCTGCTCAAGCTCAACGGGGCCGGCAGCGGCACGGGCAGCGGCCACTCAGACCTTTACACCAAAGTGGAGAGCTCCGCCAAGTACCTGTACTCGGGCACGCGCGACTTCATTTGGTCCATCGACCCTGTGAACGATGAGTTGGGCAAGCTTTTCTTACACATACGCGACTTCGGCGAAAAATTGTTTGAAGAGAAGAGTATCAACTTCCGGGCCTTCAATGAAGTGCGCGAGCGCATTCGCCTTCCGTATGGCTTTAGCCGCGAAGCCAATCTCATCTTCAAGGAGGCGATGACCAACGCCTTCAAATATTCTAACGCAAAGAACGTGACGCTGCAGCTCACGCGCGACGAAGCCGGCTACATTCTGCTTAGCTTTGAAGACGATGGCATAGGCTTTTTGACCAATGAACCCCAAAAATCTAACGGTCTTAAAAATATTCGCGAAAGGGCTGAGAGAATTCGCAGCGTCTTACGTATAAACAGTATCAAAGACAGGGGAACGAGGATTGTACTCCAATTTAAACTAACTAAAACACACAAGTATGGCATTGCCTTTTAAGAAGCGGGTGCTGATCGTAGAAGACGACCAGGAAATCCGCAATAGCTTCAGCCTGATAGTCAACAGCTCTCAGAAATTCATGGTAGTAAACTCTTACGCCAGTTGCGAAGAAGCGATTGACGCCCTCAACCGCGACAAGCCAGAAATTGTGCTGATGGACATCGAACTGCCAGGCATGAACGGCATACAGGGCACACGCATCATCAAAGAAAAAAGTCCGCACTCCGATATTATCATGGTGACGGTGTATGAAGACAGCGAACTGGTGTTTGAAGCGCTCAAAGCCGGGGCGTCTGGCTATATTACCAAGAGCGCCAACTACATGGAGTTGCTCACCGCCCTGGAAGAGATTGTGCGTGGCGGCGCGCCCATGAGTAGTCGTATTGCCCGCATGGTTATCGACAACTTTCATGTGAACCCAAACTCGCCCCTCACCAAGCGCGAGACAGAGATATTGCAGTTGATATCCGAAGGCAAGACCTATACCCAGATTTCGGAGGAACTTTTTATTTCAAAGGAAACCGCAAAAACGCATATCAAGAACATTTACAGTAAGCTGCAGGTGAACAGCAAATCCGAGGCGATAGCAAAAGCTAACCTCGAAAAGCTGATTTGATAATCCTTCGGTAACGAATTCATCATACAAAGACCGGCCAATGTGCCGGTCTTTTTTTGTTGCTTTGCATTCGAAAATCAACCCACAAGGGTGATGGAAAAACTTCGATAGAGTTGAAACTTTGTTATAAAATCCTTCATCATACAGATAGAAATTTCTTCATAAGTTTAGGTTAATGAAAGTTCTCAGAAGGATTTCAGCCCTTCCAGGCGGGAGGGCTTTTTTATGTCTTTGCAGCAATGATGCTTTGCCGATTGATTCTAAACCAAGTCATATCTTGTCCATCGCTGTGCTGGCCGACAGGCCCTGAGAATCCAGGGTTCAAATCGTTGTTGTTCCGGTGCAAAGAGCCACTGCTCTTCATAGTTCTCGGAGCCGAGGAAATTTTTTTCGGGTGATTGGATGCATCGGTCCGGAATTGGATGCTTACTTTCGACACGCATCTCACAAATTGTATTGAGTTGCGACTGCGCGGCCGCCCTTCACTGAAGCCCTCCTGGAAGTGCGATTGCAAGAATGCCGGAAATGGAAATGCAGAAACATCGTGCCGCGTGCCTTGATTGGTTTCCCGCGTTGCCAGAATCTGGAGTGAAAGAACGATCAATCAACAATTAACCAGTACCCCAGCCAGACTCATAACATGAAATGAGCATAAAGAAAACTATACCCCAGCGGGATGTTAATTGCAACGACCCCTTTAGGCAAAAACGCTCATCCCGATAATTATCGGGAGCGAATTCCATGCCTGCGTGCCTGCCTGCCGCACTTCGGGCATGCAGGCATGTGTCCATTAAAATCAATTATTAACACATGAAAAATGCAAACGGATCGCTGTCCTGTGTTGTATGCATTTGCATAGTACACACTTTGGCGGTGCTGCCTCTACAGCTTTGTGCGCAAACCGCTTCCGTTACATTCAATGTCGACGGCAGCGTCGATGTCAAAAACAGGATGTTGTATTTGCAAACGACAGCCCTGCTTGACTTGCAAGAACTTTATCGCGTGCCTTCTGACCCTGGAGCGCCGCAGGGAATCATGATGTGGACAAACTCACTCTTCAATCCGAACGCCGTGCAATATGGCCCTGATGGACGAGTGGAGGTGCGTGTTTTTGACTATGATGACGAAAGAAGAGGCAAGGGAGCCCTGATCTATGCAGCTACAGGTACCAAGAGCGGATGGAATGAAGATGCCTGGGACGAACACAATTCTATGTTCGTCGACGGTGCGGCTGTTTCTGAAAAGGTGCGAGCCTTGTTCGACAGCCGGAAAATCAATACGACTAACATTAAAGTACTTTCACAGTTTGAAGGCGTCGGGTCGCAGTGTGTAGAGCCGGGCACTTCGGGGATTTTTACTTACGGTTTTCTTAACGGGTTGTTCTTTTCATTTGCGGAGCCCCTTGCTGTTTCTGTGCAAGCAGTGGGTGCCCATCTGATCGCAGCTTATGCGGCACACGTAGCCGTGACCGCAGCGGCCAATGCGGCCCACGCGGCCGCCAACCTGGCAAACACGGCAGCGAGCGCGCAGGTGATACACAAACTTCCGCGGATGAATCCATCGATGCGCTTCAGCACCTGTATGACGACGCCATCATCACCATTGGGACCTTCAGAGACGCGGTGAATGCCGCCAACGTTCTCATCGACAATTACAACCAGCAGAACTATAACGCCTATCTCGCCGCGCTGCGCGAGCAGGCCGATTTCGCGCCGGCGCACTTTTATCTGGCGCATGTCTATGCGCTGCTGAAACTGCCGGCCGATGCGCTGACGCATTTCAAGGCGGCGCTGGCGCAGGCCGACCAGCTCGACCCGGCGCAGCGCAGCGATGCGCAAAAGCAGGTGCAGACGGTGAGCGCGTTGCTGAGGAAGATGAGGAAGACGAACGCAGTACCGCGATGTCTCCCGAGGCACTTGGCCAGGGCATGCCGCACGTCCGCCTGCCGGAGAGCCCGGGTCCACCGAAGCCCGCGGAGCGGCCGGTCGATCCGAATGATGAGGAGGATCCGGACAACGACGCGCTTCACCAGCCAGCACACGATCACGCCGAGCACCAGGATGAGGAG
>JAAURZ010000102.1 GCA_012031955.1 Bacteroidia bacterium | reverse complement strand
AGTAATTTACTTATTCAACCAGCAACTGTGATGGTTTCACTTTGAGAATCCTCGCAATTTCATATAACGTTTCAATTGACGGCTGGCGGGCGTTATTTGCATATCGATTCACCGTGAGAAACTCCTTCCCAAGTTCCGCCGCAAGCCAGGCCTGCGTCTTCCCCTTTTCGGCGAGCACTTCTTTGATGCAGTTGTACTTCCTCCCCTTTGCCATAAGGTCAAAGATAAATTGGGCTGGATTCTATAAGTGCATCCAAATTGGATGTATATTAGTTCCTTAAATCTATCGACCCATGTCATCCAAATTTCCTTTGAACCGTGAAGATCCGACAGAGCACAGCCAAAAGTTCTTTCATGACTTTGAGGTACCTGCGATGCTCAACCAGATCACCGACATTTTTCTGTCATCTGATTATTTCGCACATCTGAGCGCACATGAGCGAAGTAACTATGTTGAGTTCATTCGCGGAATCGCAAAATATCTTGACAAGCCAGACCACATTTGAATTGTCGTGATCGCGCTTTGAACTCTCCATCCAACCCCCTACTTTTGCGTTCCTAGTAAGTGTTAGGTATACTCCTTTTATAACATATATATCATCCCATGAACGAAGTCTATATCGTGTCCGCAGTGCGCACGCCTATTGGCAGCTTTGGCGGCGCGCTCTCTTCACTCACTGCTGTACAATTAGGCGCCGCAGCATACAAAGCAGCGCTCGAAAAATTGGGGCTCGACGCCACCGAAATACAGGAAGTGTTTGTCGGCAACGTGATCAGCGCAGGTCTAGGGCAGGCGCCAGCCACACAAGTGGCTGCAGGAGCCGGCATTGGCTTCAACGTACCCTGTACGCTCATTAACAAGGTGTGCGCTTCCGGAATGAAAGCTGTTATGCTCGGTGCGCAATCCATACAACTTGGGCAAAACGACATGGTGATCGCGGGCGGCATGGAGAGCATGTCCAACATACCGTACTATCTGATGAAGGCACGCACGGGCTACAAGTACGGCCACGGCGAACTGCTCGACGGCCTGCAGTACGACGGCCTCACCGATGTGTACAACCACTGCGCAATGGGTGTTTGCGCCGACAACACCGCGAAGGAAATGAACATTCGCGCGAAGAACAGGACGCCTATGCGATAAATTCGTACAAGCGCTCGGCCGACGCATGGAAGAACAGCAAGTTCAGCGATGAAGTCATACCCGTGTCGATCACAGACCGCAAAGGAAATATTACACAAATTGCCGAGGATGAGGAGTACAAGAACGTAAACATGGAAAAAATTCCCACGCTTCGTCCGGTGTTCGGCAAAGATGGTACGGTAACAGCCGCGAACGCATCCACATTGAACGACGGTGCCTCGGCGCTGGTGCTCATGAGCAAGGCAAAGGCCGATGCGCTCGGAATAAAACCACTCGCGAAAATACTCGCCTATGCAGACGCCGCCCAAGATCCCATGTGGTTCACCACCACGCCATCGCTCGCCATCCCGCTCGCACTGAAGCGCGCCGGCATTGACAAGAGCAAGGTGGATTGCTACGAAATCAACGAAGCGTTTTCGGCCGTCGCCATCGCCAACAATATGAAGCTGGGCCTGGATCCGCAACGCGTAAATGTGAACGGCGGCGCAGTAGCCCTCGGCCACCCGCTGGGCGCGTCGGGCGCACGCATCACCACTACGCTGCTCAACGTGTTGAAGCAGAACCAGAAGTCAATTGGCGTTGCCGGCATCTGCAACGGCGGCGGCGGCGCCTCTGCCATCGTGCTGGAAAACGTCTGACCGGCTACCGTGGCACAACATCGCCAACGGCCTTGCGTTATTCGCATGGCTGTTTTTATTTTTGTGTAACCTATTCCAGCTATGAAACCGTTCAGCATCACCCTCATCGCCTTGTTCGCGGGCCTTTCGGCACTCGCGCAAAAAGAAGTGCGCACCTACTACCCGCAACGTCAGCTTCAGGAAGTATTCCACGTCTCCAACCAGGATGCCGAATTTGCTGGTAGGGCGCTATCAACGGTTTTATGAAAATGGAAGGCTGATGGTGGACGGCACCTTCGACGATGGCAAGAAGTCCGGCGTGTTTCTCGAATACCACGAAAACGGAAAGCTGGCGCGCAAGATCACCTTCGTGCAGGGCATCCGCCAGGGCCCGGTAGAAGTGTATGACGAAAACGGCACACCCGTACAAAAGGGCACTTACGACAACGACAAGCTCACCGACAGCGTGTCGTTGTATTTCGACAACGGCCAGAAGCGCGGCGAATCCTACTTCAACAAGGGGAAGCTCGAAGGGCTCGTAAAAGAATTCTATGCTAACGGCGCGGTGAAAAAGGAAATTGAATACAAAGGCGGAAAGCCGAACGGCGCCACTCGCGCCTATTTCGACGATGGCAAACTGCAAAGCGAAGCCAGCTACACCGATGGCATCGCCACCGGATTCTACAAAACATATTACCCCAACGGCCAGCTTGAAACTGTATCGACCATGCAAAACGGTGCCAAACATGGCCAGTACAAATCGTACGACGACGAAGGGCACCTGCTACTGGAGGGCGGATTCAAAAACGGTCAATTGCACGGGCCCAACACGGGCTACTTTACAGACGGCAGCATTCAACACAAGTTCAACTATGAGTCGGGCAAAAAGAGCGGCGTCAATTACGAGTACTACCACGGCGGCAAGGTAAAAGTAAAAGAGTCGGCGTCGGGAAACCTGAAAGAGTTGACCGAACTCACTTACACCGAAGACGGCAAGTTGGTGAGTGAAAGGAAATTCATCGACGGCAAGCCGGGCGGCACATGGCTCTTCTATTTTGACGACGGCAAGATCGTGCATGTAAAAGAATCATACGAAAATGGCAAGCGCCACGGCACCCGCTATACCTACTATAGCACGGGCAAGGTGCAACGCGAAGAGGCCTTCAAATTCGATCTGCTCAATGGCCCTTTCAAAACCTATTTTGAAAATGGCACCGTAGCGTCAACAGGTGAAACCGGAACCATCGCAAGCACGGCCCCTACACGGCCTACTACGCCGATGGAAAAGTAAAGGAGCAGGGCGAGTACGCGGCCGACAAAAAACATAAAACGTGGAAGGAATACGACGAGCAGGGAAATTTGCTGAGAACCATTATTTTTAGGGCCGGACTCATGGTAGAAACCAAAGAGGCCACCCAGCAATAATGGACGCAATCAAAGAAACCAACTATCGATTTCAGGGCCAGACGGGCTTTTATCGCGGAAAGGTACGCGATGTGTACTACTTCGGCGACCTGATGGCCCTGGTGGCCACCGACCGCATCTCAGCATTCGACGTAATTTTGCCTCGTGCTATTCCCGACAAGGGGCGCATTCTTAACCAGATTGCAGCATACAACCTCGAACAGACCAAAGACCTCGTGCCCAACTGGGTGATCGGCACGCCGGATCCCAACGTGACCATCGGTTTCAAATGCGATGCCTTTCCTGTGGAAATGGTTGTGCGCGGCTACCTAGCCGGCCATGCAGCGCGAGAGTACAAAGCAGGCAAGCGCACGTTGTGCGGTGTGCCACTGCCCGACGGACTAAAAGAAAACGACAAGCTTCCCAACCCCATCATCACGCCCACCACCAAGGCGAAAGTGGGCCACGATGAAGATATTTCGCGCGGGGAAATAATTCGCCGGGGCCTGGTGAGCGAGGCAGACTATGGCCAGCTTGAGCGCTACGCGCTTACGTTGTTCGCCAAGGGCACCGAACTGGCCGCGCGCGCGGGCTGATACTGGTCGACACCAAATACGAGTTCGGCAAGCACGACGGCATCATCTACCTTATTGACGAAGTGCATACCCCGGACTCATCGCGCTACTTTTACGCAGAGGGCTACGCCGGACGCCAGCAAACAGGCGAACCTCAAAAACAACTTTCCAAAGAATTCGTGCGGCAGTGGCTGATCGAAAACGGCTTCCAGGGCAAAGAAGGCCAGCAAGTACCTGAAATGACGGACGATATCGTAAAGATGATTGCCGACCGTTACCGGGAACTGTACCGGCAGGTGCGCGGCCAGGAACTGGAGCCCCTGGATTACGGAGCCATTTCCCAAAGGATAGAGCAAAACCTATCGAATTCGATAAATTCCGTTAACTTAGGAGCCAGAAAAATCAGGATTTGACCGCATCCGGGACGTCTGTTGACAGGTACTGCGTGGCATCCTCCATACCAGAAACAAAAGAACAATGAAGTATACGATCGACAAGCAGGAGAAATACAGCCTGCTGCGCCTGCACGAAGAGAAGTTGGACTCCAGCGTCGCCCCCGGCCTGAAGTCGGAGCTTATAACACTCCACGCCGAAGGCGTGAAGAACATCATCCTCGATCTTTCAGAAGTACGCTATACAGATTCATCGGGTCTCAGCGCCCTGCTGGTGGGTAACCGCATTGTGCAGGAAGACGGCGGAATTTTCGTTCTCGCCTGCCTCTCAGACCACACGCTGAAGCTTATCAAAATCTCCCAGCTCGACAGCGTGTTGAACATTCTACCCACCGTGGAAGAAGCAATCGATACCGTGTTCATGCACGAGATTGAACGTGACCTGAAAGACAAGAACGGCAACTGATCCGTTACTAAAAATAAATGTGCGATGACCAGGCCCACGAGGTTTGGTCATTTTCTTTTTGGCTGCAACTTCGAATGAGTTTTCAAATTACCATACTCGGTTCCAGCGGCGCGCTTCCCGCTTACGGCCGCTACCCCTCGGCCCAGCTCGTCTCCATAGAGAACAAGCACTTCCTCGTCGATTGTGGCGAAGCGGTGCAAATGCAATTGCTCAAGTTTCAGGTTCACTTTCACAGAATCAATCACATCCTGATCAGCCACCTCCATGGCGACCACTACCTCGGGCTCATGGGCCTCCTCTTCACCATGCATTTGCAACGCCGCACCAACGACTTGCACTTGCACGGCCCTCCCGGCCTCGACGAAATTGTAACCGTGCAACTCCGGCACGCGCAGTCGGTGCCGGGCTACCGCATTATATACCACTGCTTCGATCACGAATCACCCGCCGTCATCTTCGAAGACGATCTCCTTGCCGTCGAAACCATTCCATTGATACATCGCATCCCTTGCTGCGGTTTTCTTTTCAGGGAGAAAACGAAGCCGCGCCGCATCGACAAGGATACGCTGCCTGCGGGGCTGAAGCTGCAACAACTGGCGGCCCTCAAACGCGGCGAAGATGTGCTCGACGACGCGGGCCAGCTACTCCATAGAAACAAAGACCTCACGCTTGAACCGCGCAAGTCGCGCAGCTATGCATACTGCTCCGACACCGCTTACAATGAAGGCATGCTTTCGCAAATTGCCGGCGTAGACCTGCTCTACCACGAGGCCACTTTTGGCGAAGACGAACGAGCCAAAGCCGAAGCAACGTGCCACAGCACGGCGGCGCAGGCGGCCACCATCGCCAGCAAGGCCAACGCGAGCCAACTGCTGCTCGGCCATTACTCGGCGCGCTACAAAGACCTGGAGCCCATTCTCCGCGAAGCCCGGCAGGTATTTCCAAACTCCCGGTTGTCCATAGAGGGAGAAATATATTCCTTGCAGGAGTAACGCCGGAATTGTTTATTTTCATCGATGCAAATTACGCTCGAGCAAAAGAAGAACCGGCTGTTCATTATTCTATCCGGAATATTTCTCACCAACGCCTTGCTGGCGGAAATGATCGGCACCAAGATTTTTTCCGCCGAGTCCACCGTGGGCCTTCAACCCGCCAACCTGCAGATACTCGGTTTCACCATGGACTTCAACCTTACCGCCGGTGTGGTTATCTGGCCCGTGGTGTTCATCACTACCGACCTCATCAATGAATATTTCGGCAAGCCCGGGGTGAAGCGCATCAGCTACCTGACCGCCGCACTAATTGCCTACGCGTTCCTCATCATCTTTCTTACCATAGGCCTGCCACCGGCGCAGTGGTGGCTCGATGCCAACAGTAAGGATGCCGCCGGCAACGCATTTAACATCGACTATGCCTTTGGAAAAATATTCGGGCAGGGGTTGCGCATCATACTAGGATCGCTAACTGCCTTTCTCGTCGGCCAGTTGGTCGACGTGTTTGTATTCCAACGGCTGAAGGCCATTACCGGCGCTAAACACTTGTGGCTGCGGGCTACCGGCTCCACGCTCGTATCGCAGTTCATAGACAGCTACGTTGTATTGTTCATTGCCTTTTCGGGTGTGTTTACAACGCGACAAATTGTGGCCATTGGCATCACCAACTACCTCTATAAGTTCGCGGTGGCCATTGCGCTTACGCCGCTCATTTACCTTGGCCACAACATAATCGACAAGTACCTAGGCAAGGAAGCCGCCCACAAAATCTCAGCGGACGCCTCGGCAGAAAGTCAGTCGTTCTTCTAGCGGCGAAGGTTGTCGCAAATGATTGCCGTAGCGATGGCAGCGTTCAGCGACTCTCCCCGGCCGAAGCGCGGAATGGTTATGCGGCGCGTCACCGTGGCACCCACGTCCGCCGATATTCCATTCGATTCGTTGCCGACAACCACAATACCTTCGACTCCAAACGTAGTTTGATGGATATTTTCGCCGTCGAGAAAGGCTCCGAATACCGGGAGGGTTGTACCAACAAGGTAAGCGGAGAGTTCGGTGTAATAGAACTGCACACGTGTGAACGAGCCCATGGATGCCGTCACAACCTTGGGATTGTAAAAATCCGCCGTCTCGGCAGACGCTATGATCTTGTTAATGCCGTACCAGTCGGCTATGCGTATGATCGTACCTACGTTACCGGGATCGCGCAGGTCGTCCAAAGCCAGCGCGTACTCACCCTGTTTCACCTCCACGGGCGTGTTGGGCTTCATGCGCGCCACCGCCAGGCCGGTGGTATTGGACTGAAAACTGCCCATCGCTGCCAGCTCGGCTTCACCTGCCTCCGTTAACTCCACTTCCTTGTTTGCGATCAGCGGTCGAATGCCATCCAGGAACGCGGGCATGCCAATCACCATCAACGGTTCATAGGAAGACGTGATTAATTCCTGCACGCTTTTCGCTCCTTCCACCACAAAGCATTGCTCCTGTTTGCGGTATTTCTTTATTTGCAGGGATTTGATGAACTTGATTTTGGCTTTGGAGATCATTTCAGGCGCTTGATAACAGTTAAAAGTAAATATTTTCTTATAATCATCCTGCTCGCCCTTTCAGGGTGCATGGGTACCCGCCACCTGAAAGATGATGAACGACTGCTAACCCGGCAAATATTCAGGCACCGAAGTCGGTCGATGAAGGCGCGTTGCGCGAACTCTATTCACAACGGCCCAACAACAAGTTTCTGGGACTGCCTTTCGCCCCGCTGGTATGGATATACTATATGGGTGAAAAACGCTATCACGTCGATAAGTTTGAAAAGAAGAAAGAGAAGTACATCAGCAAGTTTGACAAAAAAATAGCAGCCACCGACTCCGGCAATGTGAAGCGCCTCAACAACCTGGCATTCCTTTACCAGTCTC
>JAAURZ010000101.1 GCA_012031955.1 Bacteroidia bacterium | reverse complement strand
TAACATCTCACTTAAATTCCGGATCATCCGCAGTGCTAGTGGAATCCTTCTGTTCAACACTTTTGAAACAGTGCCCTTATCTCAATTTTTCCAAGCAGCTTTTTTGCTAAACTCTGTACCAGGTTTCCAGCGATTCCTTAGCATCAGCATGGTCTTCATAAAATTCTGCCAGGGCCTTCCGGCTGATAACATTCACAACGTAAATTAAAAAAGTTGGTAAAAAACCAACTTCTTAAAAAAATCAAGGTCTTTCATCTATCTCCTATTCTATTTTCAAAACCCTGATCCATTTATTTACAGTCTGAGATGATGCTCGTAAAATATAAACTCCAGGAGCAAGGGCGGCATTGATTTCAATTTCAGAATTGGCAACGACGCTGGATTCGTGTACGCTAAGACCATTTATATCCTGCAACTCTACCTCTATTACCTCGTGATGTGCGCTTTCGACATAGACCATCAACACCTGCGTGAACGGGTTAGGGTATGCCGTGATCTTGAGTCTTCAAATTCACCGGATTGGTTTTCGGCTTCGCCGTTGAAGGCAATAGGTGCGGATGACGGTAAACGAGTAACAAAACTTCGCACGGGGCCAAATTGCGGACTAATATTCGTGCGAACTCTGTTGTAATAAATCGTTCCCTGGGTCAATCCTGAGAATGCGAGAATGCGTGTAGCCCCTGTCCTTTCGAAATCAATGTCAGAAAAGTCAGGTTGCCGGCTCAGTTGAATGGTGTATTGGGTTGCATATGGCACCTCTTTCGAAATAACATACAGCTTGGTTCCGATGCCGGTCGCGTGGTCTGCCGGAAAGGTTACATAAGTTTGCGACTCCGCGGTACGTGTGGTGAAACTGCGCACGGGGCCATAGGTAACCGCCTTGTCGGTAAGCACCCTGTTATAATACGTCTTGTTGAATTTCAACCCGCTGACGGGTAGGGTAATGGAGGGGCCGGTCAGTTCAAATTCGATGAAGGCGAAATCCGGATATTGACTTAGCTGGATTGTGTATTGCGTTGCACCCGGAATAATGTTTGAAGTGATGTTTCGCGCGACATCGACATTTTCGGCATGGTCGGCGGGCGTCACCACAAATGCTCTGGATTCAGCGGTACGCGTTGTAAAGTCCCTGGTTTCACGAATTCGGCGGAGAGATCGGTGCGCACCCGGCTGTAGTACGTGGTATTGTATTTCAACCCGGAAAATGTAAGCGTGCGGAGGCGCCGTGAGCTTCGAAATCGATCCTGGAAAAGTCCGCAAGCTCGCTGAGTTGAATAGTATAGGTGACTGCACCCGGAACAGACGTCGCGCTAACGTCAAGATTGTAGGCGCGAACATCAACAGCGTGATCGGGTGGATATCCAACGCGACTAAAGAAACTCTTTTGCGCCGTTGTGAACCTTGATATCCGACCATAGCTGTCGTGCAAGTTTGTTTTGACTCGCGCAAAGTAAGTGGTGTTATATTCGAGCGACTCGAAAAATAGCGAACGGTCACCGCTTTTTTCCTTAGCGACGGTGAACGCAGCATCCCGGCTAACTTGTATTGAATAAATTGCCGCACCATTTATTTCATTGGCCGTAAGGTATAGTTGTATGTTTTGATTGACGGCGTTGTCGGTCGGTACAGTGACAAACACATCACGTGAGCTGTCAACGTTTAGAGGCAACAAGGCTGCGTACTGTGTGCCAGCGTTATGCCCGTCCGAAAGCAGCGTATATGAGGACGTGGCCAGGTCATAGCTAAAGATGACTCCGACGTGGTTGCAGCCAAAGAGTTTGTTGTCGTGAATGATCAGGCTATTGCCAAGCGGGCCCAATGGAATATGCGAATCGTATGGCTCGTCAAAACTATGAAGTACGGCAAAGCCGCTGCCATCGGCATTGATCTTGTAGATCGTTCCCCATCCAAAACGCGCCGCCCTCATAGGTCATGCCAAAGAGCGTGCCATCGGTTGCTTGAACGAGCGTGCCCTGCGGATTGCCACTGGAGCCTTGATGAACGACACCTGTCGAGTCGCTAAAGTTGTGAAGCACTTGGTAGTGACTCCCGTCGGCATCGATTCTAAAAACTGTTCCGAAATTAAACGCCCCACCCATTTGAGTCACACCGTACAGTGCGCCATCTGAACCCACGATCAGTGAACCATTGGGATTAAATCCGTCATCAAGCTCATTGAAATCGTGGATTATTTCGTACCCGGTGCCATTTGCTTTGATTCTGAATATCGTTCCGTCGCCAAAAGTACCTCCCCATTGGGTCATTCCACACAGCGAGCTGTCGGAGAGTTGAACGAGCGAACCAAATGGGTTTCCTTCTTCGAATTTGTGTAATACCGTGTGCCCCGTGCCATCAGTCTCGATCTTGAAGATCGTACCATCGCCAAAGATTCCGGTTCTGTCGCCGTAGTAGGTCATTCCGTAAAGTGAACCATCCACACCCTGAATTAAAGATCCGATAGGATTCGATCCATTGGGGCGGGTAAATTTGTGTATCACTTGGTGATCGCCTCCATCGGTATTGACTTTAAAGATCGTTCCATTGATCTGGGCTACTCCCCCGGAATGAAGTCATCCCGTAAACGCGACCCGTGGCTCCCCTGGATAATGAGCCTGAAGGATTTGATCCGTTGATGTCGCCTGTGAAATTATGCAACACGGTAAAATCGCTGCCATCGGCATTGATTCTATAAAGGGATCCAGCGCCGAAATTACCGCCCATGAATGTCATCCCGTAAAGGCGAGTGGTATCCACTTCAGGGAGCGTTGTTGCTGACGCACTGTACACATCGAAACTATTCCCAAAAGCGTTGATAGACTCGAGCCTGTAATAATAAGTTGTGTTCGGCGCCACATCGTTGTCGACAAGGAAAGTCGTATTGGCGGGCACAACATAACTCCTGTTGAAATTGCTTCCGTCGTTGGATCTCATAATTCCCCAAGCCGCCTCATCGAGGGGATCTCCGACAGGCGAGTTATCGGTCCAGGTAAGGCGAATGTGATCATCTTCGGCCGTAGCCAAAAAATTCGAAGGTGATGGTGGCCAACCCGGCAATGTTCTTGCGAACATCAACTCAGAAAATGGACCCGGAGGCGAGTAGTCGCCCGTGGCCGGATCAAAAATAAATGCGGCGATTTTAATATATAGAAGCGTGTTGGGCTCGTAACCACTGTTGGTCTGGACAGTAAAAATCCTTCCGGAATCCAACCCTGAATAAATATCGCGATCTTCTATGTCGAACGGTCCGTCGGGCGAAGTGCCATAGTAAAGAAAGTACCCCGACTCGCTGGTATTTGTGTCGACGAACCGCGCTCGAATTGTCATAGGGTCAGCCCCAAAGGCCTCGAGTATGATGGGCGCATGAAGCCCTTCCGAATTCAATTCCTGTGCCGTGGCGCTGAATGTGCCACTGACGATCAGCAGCGCCCTGGCGAGCTCAATCATCGGTGCAATGATTCTTTCATTTTAAGATCGAAATGTGATGTCGTGTAAATATTCTGTTCGGCAACCCGATTGGGTTAGTCGTTGAACCGCATGGCCGGGTGTTTACTTAAATATACATACAGTGACCATCAGAAAGTATGACGCTCGTCATGACAAGGTGAAATTATAATTGCCGGATACACCCTCGGTGATAGGGCATGGCGTGCCGGCAGAACGTGAAAACAACAAGGATTGAGACGGTCGCCATATCGACGGCTTTGCGGAAACGAATTACTACACAAAAAGGAGTTGACTATCGGGATAGACAGTCAACTCCTGGATCATAGCCAGCGTTGGTCACCAGCATTCGTTGTGCCGACACCTACCAGCCAAAAATCTGTTCAAGATTTGGGTTGAGTACAACTTGCGACTGAGGCACAGGCCGGTAATAATATTTGGGTTCGACGAATGTCCCACGTTCAGCATCCGTGACCAGGGTGCCGCTTGTTCCGCCTGTGAGGTAAATACCGGCGTCGCTCCCCGGCAGTCCGGCGCGGTAATACACATAAGGTATGTCAAGCGAGTTCTTCTCCTTGACGGCTGGAATGGACTCGGTGTTGGGAATGATCTTGATGTCTTCCACCCCATCGCCGGTCAGGTCGTATTCGCCCAGGCCCGGAAAGTATATTCCTTCCGGCTCTTTCTCGATCAACTTGCCGGCGGCCCATCGCATCAGGTCGTCAAATCTAAATCCTTCCAGCGCCAACTCTATTCTTCGCTCCCGCCTGATTTCGAGTAGTTCCTGCCACTGAGAGGTGGAGCTGCTAAGGCCGGGGTAACGCGCCTGCTGCACAGCGTCAACGGCGGGACTGATGGTTAAACCAGGCATTCCGGCACGTGCGCGCAAAAGGTTAACCGAAATGTCCAGGTCTTCCTGCGTTAATTCTCCAAGTTCGGCTCTCGCTTCAGCGTAAGTTAAAAGCGTTTCGGCATAGCGAAGTACCGGTACATCAACATTGTTCATTACAGTCTGATCGGTGTTGTTCACGAAACCTTTGATCTGATGATACCCTGAAAAATTCTTCGCAAGCTGTTGAATGTATATGCCGCCACCCTGGGCGTAGGTTGATGTGTTGATCAGTTCCCAACCCGGGTAGGCGTATGTTTGATACAAACGGTTGTCACGGTTTTCAAATTCTTCTACAAACTGATTTTCCTCGTAGCCCGCAAAGTCGGTATAGTAACCACCGTCATCCATCAGGTAAGCCTGCAGGAGATCGCGCACGGGGTTTACTTCATAATTGCCAAACATGTATCCCCACCAACCGCTGTTGCGTAGGTCGCTTTCACTGAAAGTAGCAAGTATTACTTCCGGATTATCACTCAAGTCGGTACTTGTGAACAATGCGTTATAGTCTTCGAGGGGGCTGCCGGTATTGTACACCGCGTATTCCCCGTCATCCATAATTTGGCTGGCGGCGTCGCGCGCCAACTCAAGAAACGCGTTGGCTGTGCTCTCCAATTGCAGCTCGCTGTGATATTTTCTGTACGTTCCCTCATACAAAGCATGCCGAGCCATATAGGCAAGTACCACATACTTATTCACTTCGCCTTTTACTTTTTCGGAGCGTACATGCTCGGCAGCAAAAGCGTAATCCTCAAAAATCTTTTCGACCACCATTCTCCTGGAGTCGCGGGGTTTGAAAAGGTCTTCGTCGTCGGTTTCCAGAACTTTATCATACCAGGGTACGTCTGAAAATCTTTTGACTTTATCCATGTAAAACCGCGCCCTGAAAAATCGCGCAAGTCCTTCGTAGTGGTTTAGGGCTTCTTCGGATATCTGGGCGTTGCGGAAGTTTTCCAGAAAGAAATTGACGTTGCGCAAAGCTTCCCACGACCAGCCGCCTGTAATGTTGGAGGCCGTCGGCGTACCGGTCATGATATTCTTGATTTCCGTGGCGCCCGTGGTCGCCGCATTGTCGGTTGAGTGATCGCTCACATAAATTCCAATGCCCGGAAAATCATAGAGGCTGTAAACATAGGTAGCCAGGTCTTCTTCGCTATTGAAAAAATTCTCCTTAGCGATTTCGGTTTGCGGATAGCGATCAAGGAACTCATCATTGCATCCTGCCATCACGACGAGTACAGAAAATGTCAATATTAACTTTTTCATTGTTGTGTCTCTATTTAAAACTGAACATCAATACCGAATGAATAGCGTCTTTGAAACGGGTAAGCATATCCCCAACCGTTTGCTGAACTAAGACTGGGGTCAAGCTTCGAAACATTGTCGGTGATAGCTTCGGGATCGAAGTAGTTCTTGATCTTCGACCACTCCGTTAAGTTCTCACCACTCACATAGATTCGTAGCTTCGAGATGCCGACGCGGCCGAGCACGCCTGCATGCAGTGTATAGCCGACAGTAATATTCTTTAGGCGCAGGTAAGAAGCATCTTGCATGTACCGCGTCTGTGGTATGGCAAGACCCTGCGATTCGTCTACGCGTTCACCCAGGTTTCTGTCTGCAAGCCATGCCTGCAACACTGGGAAATAAGCATCTGTGTTTTCGTCCGCAAGGCCAGCATCAAGATAGGACTGTGAGTGCTTTGCCCTGTCGATGTCACTTTCGGAGGTGGCGCGATAGAAGTCGGTCAAGTGCTGATAACCGCCGGCGTAGGGTTGTTGATAAAATCCCCAATACAAATAGTGAAGCGGGTAGAAATCCATTTTGCCTACACCTTGAAGGAACACGCGGAAATCAAAACCATTCCATTCGGCGCCAAGGTTGATTCCGAAACGCATGCGCGGTGTGATGTTTCCTATCACGCTAAGGTCCTTGGGGTCATCGACCGTGAGCCCTTTTTCTATGGCGCCGTTGTTGTCGAGATCAACATACCTGGGCCATCCGGGAACGACCGACAACGCTCCCCAGGGTACAATGCTGGACTGATCGAGGTCCGCAATTTCCTCTTCGGTCTGAAACAACCCATCACTTTTCAAACCCCATATCTCGCCAAGTTCCATTCCCTCGTAGTACTGTGTCAGGCTCCTGTTCGGATTATCAAACTTCGTGATGTATGACCGGCTGTCCGACAAAATAAAACTGGATGTGAGCCTCAGTGGTTTTCCTGCCACGGTGAATTCATTTTCGAATCCGAGGGAAAGTTCCCAACCTTTCGTTTCAAGGTCGGCTGCATTTTCTTTAGGTTCTGCAGCACCAAGTACGTCGGGCAAATCTCTGCCTTGTGTCAACATGCCCTTGGTTGCGCGGTTGTACAAGTCGAATGAAAGCGTAACGCGGCGTTGTAGAAACCCGAGGTCCACCCCGAGATTGCGCGTCGACACTTCTTCCCATGTGTAATTGGCGGAAACCAAGGGAGGAGATGACACAATCTGCGGCAGCGTGCCGTCGATCAGGTAGCTTCCGCGATTTGCGTTCATCGTCGCGATGTAACCGTATTCCGACACAAACTGATTTCCGAGGGAGCCATACGATCCCCTGATCTTAAAAAGATCGATCGTGTTTCCTAAAGAACCCCAGAAGTTCTCCTTGTCGACGCGCCAGGCGGCGGACGCAGACGGAAAAAATCCAAATCGATCGTCCTTCGGAAACTTCGAAGAGCCATCGTATCGACCATTCAATTCAACGATATACTTGTTGTCGAAAATGTAATTCAACCGATAGAAGGCACCGCGCACAGCCCAGTCAGTTATCCCTTCATCTACCACTGCCTCGCCAGTGGCCAGGGCGATGGTTGGCAATGATGCCGAGATGATCTTGTCTTTGCTTGCAGAAAACCATTCGGTTTTGCTGTACTCCTGGTTGTATCCGACAACCGCGTTCAAGGCATGCTTGCCCAGCGACTTCTCGAATGTGGCATAGGCATTTAGCACAGAGTAATTTTCGTATCCCGCCCACCGGTACGCGTTGTTCGTGCCTTCTTCGCGAACGTCGTTCGGGCCAAACCCAATTTTGTATTTGGTCTGAAACCTGTCATAGTTTTGAGTTTCCCGTCTTATACTGTAGTCTGCATTGAAGCGGATCATTCTGTCCAGGAATGAGAGTTCGCCATTGAATGAAGTTTGAATCATTGAAATCTCATCGTTGATCCTTCCTCCAT
>JAAURZ010000100.1 GCA_012031955.1 Bacteroidia bacterium | reverse complement strand
CGTTGTTGATCGTGAAACTGTCGAGACTGGTTATTTTTTCTGCCAGTTTTTGTTCGCGTTCAATGTAGGTGGCATACTTGACTGATATTTCCAGTTGCTCCAGGGTGTCGGCGTTTTGTTGCTGAAATGTTTGCGCGAGCGTGGCGTCGATGGTGGCCAGTTCGGCAATCCCGATCTCCGGTCGTTTCAACAACGTGATGGCGGGGGTCTTTTCTTTCAGCGTGGAGGTGCCGATGCCTTCCAGCGCCTGGTTGACGAGTTCTGGTTGCAACTTGAATTGCTCAAGATATCTGCTTAGTGTTTCTGTACCGGCTTTTTTCTCTTGTACGGCAGCAAGGCGTCGGTCGTCTGCCAGGCCTAGTGCATGGCCGCTGGGTGTGAGCCGCAGGTCGGCGTTGTCTTGCCGCAGCAATATTCTGTACTCCGCCCTGGAGGTGAACATGCGATATGGTTCCTGGGTACCTTTGGTGATGAGGTCGTCGATCAGCACGCCGATGTAGGCCTGCGACCGCTGTAGTATGAAGGGTGCTTTTCCGTGAACTTTGTTGTGCGCGTTGATGCCTGCCATGAGACCCTGGCAGGCCGCTTCTTCGTACCCAGTCGTGCCGTTGATTTGACCCGCAAAGTACAGATTGTCAACAAGTTGTGTCTCAAGCGTGTTCTTCAGTTGAGTGGGTGGAAAGAAGTCGTACTCAATTGCGTAGCCTGGTCTGAACATGCGCACGGTCTCAAAACCAGGTATTTTCCGAAGCGCGTCATATTGCACATCCTCGGGCAGCGAAGTGGAGAACCCATTAACATAGATCTCCACCGTATTCCAGCCTTCGGGTTCAACAAATATTTGGTGGCGTTCGCGTTCGGCGAATCGATTGATTTTGTCTTCAATGGATGGGCAATAGCGGGGTCCGAGCCCTTGAATCCGTCCCTGGAACATTGGCGACTTGTCGAATCCCTTCTTGAGCTCGCTATGGACCGCGTCATTGGTGTAGGTGATCCAGCAACTTAACTGGCGGTCAAGCGGGGTTGTGTCTTTACTGTAAGAAAACTTCGATGGATTTTCGTCGCCCTTCTGTTCTTCCATTTTCGCATAGTTCAGGCTTCGTCCGTCGACCCTGGGCGGGGTTCCGGTTTTCATGCGCCCAGCTTCGAATCCGAGCTGGATTAACTGTTCTGTCAGGCCAGTAGCGGCGTTTTCTGCAGTACGGCCCCCCCCGAATTGTTTTTCACCGATATGGATTTTCCCGTTGAGAAAAGTACCGTTTGTGAGGACGACAGCTTTGGAGCGGATCACGAGCCCGAGGCTTGTTATGACTCCACAGGCCTGGCCGTTTTCTACTACTATGCCCTTTGCCATTTCCTGCCAGAAGTCGACGTTTGGTTCTCGTTCTAGTGCCAGGCGCCATTCCTCGGAGAAGCGCATGCGATCGTTCTGGGTTCGTGGGCTCCACATTGCGGGGCCCTTTGATTTGTTCAACATGCGGAACTGGACCATCGACTTGTCGCTGATGATCCCGGACATGCCACCAAGTGCATCTATTTCGCGTACTATTTGTCCCTTCGCGATACCACCCATGGCCGGATTGCACGACATCTGGGCGATTGTATTCATGTTCATGGTGACGAGGAGAACACGCGAGCCCATTTTGGCCGCCGCGTGCGCTGCTTCACAACCCGCATGGCCGGCACCCACCACAATCACATCATATTCTGGGAACATTTACAGTTATTACGTTTCACGTGGAACAACACACAAGACTTCTCCACAATTCCACATTCTCGTTTCACGTGGAACGCGATCTGATGAAGTCTAACGCAAAGATAGATAAGTGTCCTCTTTTTTACGCATGAGCCGTTTTTGCGCTGGAGACTTGTCGCCGTAGCCCATAAGATGGAGTACTCCATGAATTATGACGCGATGTAGCTCGTCGTCAAACTTAACGCCATACTTGTCCGAATTCTCCTCTACCCTTTCTATGCTGATAAAGACATCCCCGTCTATTGGACTTTCGGCTGAATCGCGATTATCAAATGTCAGGATATCAGTGTATGTGTGGTGGTTGAGATAGCCGATGTTCTTCTGCAGGAGGTAGCTATCTGAGCAGAAGATGAAGTTCAGTTGGTCTATGTCTTTTCCCTCCAGGCTAGACACTCGCTTAATCCAGCTCGAGGTTGTTCTGGAGTTGGCCAAGATTAAACTGGATGTCCTCTGAAAAATAACGGATGGATGCCATTTAGTTGCTGACGTAAAACAGCAGCTCTACTTCCCTGCCGCCGTCATGAAACTCGACTTCGTCAGAAAGGTGCTTCATGAGAAAAATGCCGCGACCACCGGGCTTTTCAAGGTTCTCCGGCGAGGTAGGATCCGGAAGGTTGTCGAAGTCAAAACCATAGCCCTCGTCTCGTACAGTGAAACGGATCATATTGTCGATAACGGCCAGACTAAGGTTTACATTTTTTTCTTTGTTGCCCGAATTGCCATGCTTGATGGCATTATTTACTGCCTCAGTTACCGCAATCATAATATTGCCATATATATCGTCATCCAGGTGAAATTTTTCCTTCGCATTGTCAATGAAGCTTTCAATCATTCGAACATTCTCCATGATCGATGGAATCTGGATGCTAATTGTGTTCATGAAACTATGGCCTGGTTTTATTGTTGCCCGATCCGCTTAAAGTACTCGCTAACCTCCTTCTTGTAGTATGGGTATAGCTTCGGTGGAACGGTTTTCAGCAATTCTACCTCTTTTTCCTTTAGTCGCAAATATTCCTCAAAGGCCTTCGGTATTTCTTTGTCATAATCCTTGGCTGCTTCACCTTTTCGCTCTTCGTCCATCTCCTGTTCGCGCAAAGATTTCTCTGCTTCCAGCAACCGTGTCAATATCTCCTGCTGTCGCTTGATCAACTCGTCCGACAGCTGTTTGTTCACCAAGTCCATCTCGGTCTGCTCCATCTTGCCGGGGACATCGCCTCCGGGCATCTCGCCCGGGTTCTTCATCTTCTCCTGCAGTTCCTGAAGCGCACGACGAATTCGCTCTTGCTCGGCAGCCATCTTGGCCAACTCTTCAGAAAGCTCGCGGCCTGACTTACCCCCATTTTTGAGTTGTTGTATCTTGTCGTTAAGCTGCTGCTGAAGCTGGCTTAGATTAGGCATCTGCCCTTTCTTTTTTCCCTTTCCACTCGAGGGCTTGGCGTTGGCCATCATCTGCATCATCATGTCGAAGTGTGAATCGAGCATCAACGCAAGATTATTGATCGACGTCATGGTATACTGCATCTCGCCGCGGCCTGAGGTCTTCTTCGTTCGGCATTCGACTCTATCGCTTTTTGCATATGGCTGTTTAACTCGCCCACCTCTTTGGTCACGAATGAGCCCATGAATGGATCTTTCTTCGCTAGCGCTAACAGGCTGTCTTCCAAAACCTTAGCATCGTCCTGAAGCTTAATTTGTTGCTGCGCCAGCGAATTAAACCGAGGGTCGCCCTGCTGCAGTTCGTTGAACGAATTCATAAGACTCTCCTGGTCGAATGACAGTTTGATGAGTCCGTGCATGATTTGCCGCAGCGATTCAAGATTTTCCATATCTATTTCCATAGACATGGAGCTTTGCATGGATTCCATTTGCTGAGCCATCTGCTGCATTTGCTGAAGGGCTTTCTGTTGGTTCTGCTTTGATTTGGATGGTTGATTCTGTTGCAACTTCTGCTGGCTCTGATCCATCTCCTGTTGAATCTGCTCGTTTTCATCGGACCCGGGCAGGTCATCGTTCTGGTTCAGTTCCTCTCCCAGTTCTTTCAGCTCGTCAAGTTTCTCCGATGTTTTGTCCAGCTCTTGTTTCAGTTTCTCCTGCTCTTTTGCCAACTCTTGAGCCGATTGTTGCTCTTTCGTTTTATCATCGCCGTTCTTGTCGTCTTCTCCGGACTTATTGTCTTTCGGGTCTTTTGCATCCTCGTTGCTCTCGCCTTTTTTTCGTCGCCGGTGTTTTCTTATCCTTGTATTTCTTTCCTTGCTCTTTTTCGAGCGATTCCGTTTTTTCAAGCAGCGCCTTCTGCTTTTCGGCCTGCTCCTTCACCTGGTCGATGGTTTGGTCCAGCTTAAAGTCGTATTGCAACTGCTTGAACAGTTCCAGTGTACGTTCCAATTCCTTCTCGAGGTTGTTGGTGTTCTGGCTCATTTTGTTGAGCAGCTTTTGGATTTCGGAAATATCCTGGTTTTCCTGAAGGAGCTTTTGCAGTTCTTCAAAGAGCTTTTTGGTCTCCTCGTCCAGGAGTTCATCCATAAGCTTTTGAATCTGTTCTGCTTTTTCTTTGATGCGTTCATCCTGCTCAGTAAAGGCGCCCTTTTTTTCTTCGAGCAGTTTGTTCTCTTCATTCAATTGCTGCACGGCTTTGTCGAGATTCAACTTTTGCTGTAGAATGTCTTCCAGCATTTTCTTGTCCTGCCAGTCGAGATTTTGTTTGCCTTTCAATTTCTGAGACGCCTCTTCAATTTTATCCTGAAGCTTGTTGGCTTTACCTACACTCTGATCGAGCGACTGTTGAGTTTGTGATTGTGACTTGGAAATTTCAGTGAGAAGGTTGTCTTTGCTCGGCACAAAAAAGCTATAGGTAGATGTCTTTGTAGACTTTCGCCCATTTACACCGTCGTTGTCCCACACTTGCAAATAATAGATCAACTGATTGCCGGCGCGAAGTTCAAGCGAATCTAAAGCCCAGTTGTAAAAGAAACTCTGTTGAATCTGATTTCGGCCAACCGATAAGTCTTTTGACTTGCTGGTGATTGTTCTTTGGTTTTCGTCCTGCACCGTGTAATGCAGCGTTAGTTGGCTTACGCCATGATCATCACTTACAAGCCCGCCGAGAATGATGCGCTTGTAGAGCACGGAGTCCTTAAGATTGTTTACAGCAATTTGCGGGTATTGGTCTTTAACTACCGCGATGTTGTACGCTATTCGCTCCTTGTTCTTGCTGTCGGCATTTTGAAGTTCAATCTCGTACGCAGATGCCTCGGTGAACCTCCTTGAGTAGGTAAAAACCTGGTTGTCAGGCGATTGAAACTCATTTTTGGGTGTTTCTCCGAAAGTAATGCTGGCCTGATCGGCGTGCGCCGTCAGCAGATTCCACTTCACCACCGTGCCTTCCGGTACTTCCAGGTTGCCTGCATTTACAATCCGTTCTTTTTTCTGCCGCAGGTATTTGGGATATTCTAATTCCACGGAGAAGCCCGTCATTTCAGGTCGGTTCGCAACGCGGATGGTAAAAGGATTGGAGTAAAATCCGGCTGCTTCGATTTGGACTGTTTGATTCTGTTGAATCTTGTCGAACACAAAACTGAAAGCTCCGCGGCCTGTAATGCTCATCTTGTTGCGCGAGTTCCCGTTGATTAAATAGGCGTTGTCTGGAATGGCCTTGCCTTCCAGTTGCAGTTCCAATACATAATCTTCGTTGTAGAAGGCCGTAAGCCCCTGCGGGTTTATCTGAAATGCAAAGGGGGCCTGCGGCGCATACTGCTGATTGAAATGTATAATCCTGCTGGTGCTCTGCGTGATCACATCGCGATCGAAAACCAGCAGCAGGAGCACGAGCAATACCGGAGCCGCCAGGTACCGGAGATACTTGCCGTTTTGACGCAGGTCGATTACACCTTCAAATGAAACTGGCGCCAACTCATGCGATCTTTGCTGCACGCTTGCAAGCGCAAGCGACGAGCTCCTGCCGGCGACGGTCAACTGAACCAGATTTACGAGACGATCTTTAACTGTTGGCAGGTTGGCCCCTATAATGCGGGCGCTCTCTTCTTCATCAAGGCCACGTTTAAGCAACCACCAGCGGATAGTTCGCGCAGATATTTGAAAACACAATAGGCAGCTACCGCAAAAAAGGTGATGAAAATTCCAAGCCGAGCCCAGTCAGCAAGCCAAAGGTTGTATTCCAGCAATGCAGCCATCAGAAAATAAGCCGCCAGTATTGAAAGGGTCAGAATAGTACCGCGCAGGAAAATATTCACGTAGTACTTCTTCCGGAAAGCCCCTATCTTTTCATGAATCCTGTTTACCCCATCTCCCATTGCCCCAAGTGTTAAGTGGTACAAATGACAACGACACCAACATGTTGGTCATTACTCAATATACGGGCTATTCCGTACTATTTCAAAAGACTTTACAACTGGCATTACCGCATAACAATTCAGCCTGTTTCGTCGGTGGGCGGCTGCCAGTCGAACTCAGTTTCGAAGTACTCCAGAACGTGTGACTTTAGCAGCTTTTCTTGCTCAAGTAAATCGAAGTGTGGCAGTTTTTTAACCAATTCCCAGTGAGGCCATCCATCCTGATCCTGGCCAATCAATTTGTAGTAACCACTCAGGCTCAAAACTTTGCAGATGGCAATGTGCATCAGGTCTTGCTTTTCCTCTTTGCTAAATACTTTGTTGCCCTGACCCAGCTCCTGCACGCCGATAAGAAACAAAACCCCGTTCATGTCCTTGGGGCGCTTGCCGATAATGTCGCCCAAATCATGGAGCAACCGCGCCCATTTTCTGTCCAGCAGAAGGTCCCGCTTATACACCGGACAGTTCCTCCCAATATTCAAAGGCCCGTCGCAGGTGTGGTATCACTATCGTGCCGCCAACGAGCGTGGCTATGCCCATGGCTTCATGAACTTCGGCGGTTGACAGGCCAACTTCTTTACTGCGCCCAAGGTGGTACTTCACACAATCGTCGCACCGGAGCACGAGCGAGCAGGTAAGTCCGATAAGCTCTTTTGATTTTACGTCGAGAACACCGCCTTCAGCATAGGCATTGGTGTCAAGGTTAAAAATACGTTTAATGATAAGATTGTCGGACGACATTATCTTGTCGTTCATTTTGCTCCGGTAAGCGTTAAAATCTTCTACTAATCCCATGGCTCAAAATTATTCATTCAAGTTTTCTAAATTTCTGCAACTAGGTCGCGAAGCAAATATATTCATCCATTTCCGCTTATGATTACTGGAGCCTTCCAGGATTTTATTTCGTTGATCTATCCGAATCTGTGCACTGCGTGTGGCGAGAGTCTGGCCAAGGGAGAGCGGTTTGTTTGCACCCATTGTATTCTGGAACTGCCCGCCACGGATCATCTCCAAGTGCAAGAAAACCAGCTATGGACAAGGCTTTATAGCCGAGTGCCAGTCACTCACGCCGTTGCCTTTTATAAGTTTAGAAAGAAGAGTAAAGTTCAGAAGATGTTGCATACGCTCAAGTACAGGAACAACCCGGAGTTGGGCCTCCTGCTTGGCAAGGTATGTGGCGATAAACTCAGGCGAACTTACGACGGGGTGTTTTCAGAAATAGTACCTGTGCCACTGCACACCAGCCGGCAAAAATCGCGTGGATATAATCAGAGCGCGATGTTCGGCAAAGGGCTGTCCGAAAAATTGGCTATACCGATGAATGAGAATCTGCTGGCGCGAGTGATAAAAACAGAGACTCAAACGAGGAAATCAAAGCTGCGCCGATGGGAAAATGTGGATACTATTTTCCGGGTGTCGCCCGGCAAGGTGATTGCACCTGGCAGCCACCTGCTTCTGGTAGACGACGTTGTCACA
>JAAURZ010000099.1 GCA_012031955.1 Bacteroidia bacterium | reverse complement strand
CTGTTCCGGAAAGTTGAACTTGACCGGTACACGCGCGAGCGGATTGCAACGCCCGACGACGACTTCCTCGATATTGACTGGCTGCAGGCGGGCGCCGACAAACTTGTGATAATCTCCCATGGGTTGGAAGGAAACACGCAACGACCGTACGTGCGCGGCATGGCGCGCGCCGCCGCTGCCCATGGGTTTGATGTACTTGCCTGGAACTACCGCGGCTGCAGCGAAACACTCAACCACCAACGTCGGTTCTACCACAGCGGCGCCACCGACGACCTCGCCGTTGTAGTGAACCATGCGCACCAATTGCAACGCTACCGCGAAATATGCCTGGTGGGCTTCAGCCTCGGCGGCAACCTTACACTCAAATACCTGGGCGAACCGCGCAACGTGCCTTCAACAATCGCACGTGCGGCTGTCTTTTCCGTGCCGATGGATCTCAAAACCAGCTGTGAGCAAATATCGAAGCCCCAAAACTGGATTTACGCAAGACGCTTCCTTCGCAGCCTGAAGGAAAAGGTAAGCAAGAAGGCGATGGTGATGCCGGATATTGATGTAACCAATCTTCACCAGATCAAAACACTCACGGCATTTGACGACCGATACACGGCACCGCTCCATGGCTACAGAGATGCCGCCGACTATTACGAACAGTGCAGCGCCAATCGTTTCGTTATGAACATTCATGTACCGGCGCTCATCGTCAACGCAAAGAACGACCCGTTTCTAAGCCCCGAGTGCTACCCGGTTGAGCGCTTGCGCAACCATCCCTGCGTGTCGCTCGAAGCACCGGATCACGGCGGACATGTTGGCTTTGTGTCTATCAACGCGAAGGGACATTACTGGTCGGAGCAGCGAGCCATGTCATTTTTGTCGGCGTAGTGCAGTCGATATTCCCATAAGCTCGGGAAAAAACTTATCTTGTAATCTCCAGGCCCTCACGCACCGGCATGATTGAACGATATACACTTACCATCAACGCAGACACGCTGGCCAAGCGTTTTCCGTCGACTAGGTGCGTCATACAAACCCAGGTACAACGCCGGTCCCACACAACTACTGCCTATCATACTGTCGAGTTCGCCGCAGGGCATCTCCACGTTTTTCTGGGGCACTTCGCCGGAGTGGTCGAAGAATAAAACCCCAAGTGAAAAAGTGATCAACGTGCGTGCGGAAAACCTGAAGGACAAGCCCGCCTTCAGACGAGCCATCACAAAACACGGTGCCTTATTCCTGCCGACGGTTTTTACGCGTGGAAAAAGTAGGAAAAAGACAACGATACCTTACAGGTTCGTTCTCGCCGACAAAGAACCGTTCGCAATCGCCGGGCTTTGGGAGGAATTTGAAGACGAAAACGGAGAGGCCGTTCATACGTTCATGATGTTTACTGTGCCGGCCAACAGCCTTGTGAGCCTCGTGCACGACCGGATGCCGGCCATACTCGAACGCGACAGGGAAGAACAGTGGCTCGCCGCCGACCTCGCCGAGTCGGCATTGAGCCAGGCATTGACGCCCTACTCCTCGGCGCTCATGAATATGTACACGGTGTCGCCCAGGATCAATGCCCTCCAAAACGATTTTCCTTCGCTGGTCATTCCGGCGCCGCCGGCCGACCAGCATGGAAACCTCACTTTGTTCGACTGACCTTCGTCGAATTATTGTAACTTACAGTAGACCACCTGAACGAACGGCAAGCTGGTTTTATCCATTGGTACGCATACAATCAAATCTCTTGCGTAGTTTTTACGTCATGGTTTTCCGCGTCACTTGTTTCATCGTGTGCCTGTGCATGAGTCAACGCGCGGCGGCGCAGCTTTTTACGTATGAGAAGTTCAGTGCCCGCGATGGACTGCTGGCCGACAAACTTGAAAGTGTCTACCAGGACAAAACCGGGTTCCTCTGGATCGGCAGCGAGATAGGCATCAACCGGTACGACGGTTACACGTTCGAACCGTACCTTTTCGCCGGCGATAAACAAATTGAAACGATAAGTGCTTTTATTGAAGACCGGCACGGCAACTTTTGGGCGGGTGGCGAAAGAGGCTTGTTCTGCTATCGGCAAAATAATTTCCAGCCCGTTCGCTTCGCGAACGGTAATCCTCTTGTTTATCAATTTCACTCCGACCCCGCGGGCAACCTGTGGCTGTGCACCAATCATGGTCTATACACCCTGGTGCCGGACGACCTTGCGCGGTTCAGCCGGGGAGAAATCGACTCCTTCAACCTGTCGCCTTTCCTCGGCGTCGACGATGAAGTCTTCTCGGTGGATGTGCTGCCCTCGGGTGTTGTATTTTTTGGAAACGAGCGCGGACTTAACAAATACAAACCAGGCGATGCCACATGGACGCGCATTTGGGCCTCACCCCCAAGGCTCTCGGTAAAAAGTATTGCAGCTGCCGACGAGTTTAATGTGCTGTGGACAAGTCATACGAGCCTGCCCTGGCAAATGAAGGACGGCGTGATCCGCCAGTTCGATCAGCCACGGTTTTTGTCGGACAGGATTAAAAGAAAAGGCAGCGGTTATTATTTTCTATCCCACAATAACCTATTGCACTATGAACATGGTGTTTTCAAATATCTTTTTCCGCATACCGACGAGGATATCCTGTTTACGTCCGACTTCACTGAAGACCAAGAGGGTAATATTTGGGTAGCGACGTGGAGCGGCCTGTTTAAATACAGACCGTCTCCCTTCCGCATAATGCCCCCGCTCGATCCTTACGGCGAAGACTGTTATAGCGTGTTGGAAACCCGCGACGGCAGTGTGTACGTGGGCGGCAATCACGGCATGCTGTTTCAATACAAGGACGGATCATTTGAAAAGTTGTTTGCGCCGGGCGACCTTTTCAGGAATGCCGAACTCTTTGCGCTTCACGAAGATCACAAAGGTGACTTGTGGATCGGTTCAGGCTATGAGGGGATCGCCACAGTGAGGGACAACCGCAAGTTGCACACGTACAGGCAGGAGGATGGGACATCGGAAAACACGTTCTATTTTTTTTACCAGCCCGACTCAACGAAACTATGGGCCGGCACTCAGAATGCCATCACAGAATTCGATCTCACGCAAGACCCGCCCGTGCCCCACGTAGTACCCTTTGCAGAAAACAAAAGCAACCTGAGCGAACTTTATGGATGCCTTGAAGCCGGCGGCGAAACCTGGTTCTTCGGAAGCCAGGGCATATTCAGGTTGGTGAACGGCGAACTGTCAGGCGATTCCATCTTGGGACTTGACAAGCGCGCCATTAATGTGAGAAGCGCGGTGACCGCCAACGACGGCAGCATCTGGATGGGCACGCAAGGTTTTGGCCTGCTTAAATGCGAAATGACGAACGGCCGACTCAACCTGTTAAAACGGTTCACCCGCGCCGACGGGCTCCAGAGCGATGTAATACTAGACCTTCAGTTGGACGCAAACGGCAATCTCTGGCTGAGTGACTACAGCGGTCTCACACTCGCCACGGGTTTATCTGCCACTCCCGTGTTTTACACCTTCGACCACCATGACGGCACCATGCGGCAGACATTTAAAGACCAGTGGCTTTACGCGCAACGGAACGGAACCCTCTGGGTATTCAATTCTGTCGGAACTTACACCTTTCATCCAGACAGCATGCGTTACAACACCCGCAAGCCATCGGTACATATGCGCGATGTGCTGCTGTTTGAAGGACGTGAAGACATAGCGGGCTATGCCGTGGGCGACAGCTACGAACTCCCCTACTCCAGGAACATACTCTCGTTTCAATACACCGGTGTCAGTCTGAGCAACCCAGCCAAAAACCAGTACCGTTACAAGCTGGACGGGCTGGATGCCGACTGGACCACCACGTCGAGCCGTCGCGTCAGCTACGCGGGGTTGCCACCCGGGCACTACACGTTTTTGGTGAATGCGGCAAACAACCATGGTGTATGGGCCGATGCGCCGGCATCGCTGCGGTTTGTTATCAATCCGCCATTTTGGCAAACGATGTGGTTTTATGTGCTCTCCGGGTTGGTGGTTATTTCAGGTGTCGTAGGTTTCTTCCGGTACCGTGTGAGCACAATCAGGAAAAAGGAGCGGGAAAAAACGCGCATCAACCAGATGATGGCCGAATTGGAAAACAAAGCATTGCGCGCGCAAATCAATCCGCATTTTATTTTTAACTCGCTCAATGCGATCCAGGAATGCATCGTGACTGAGAAAACGGATGTCGCCTACCAATACCTTACCACCTTCTCGCGCCTGTTGCGCATGGTGCTCAACTATGCGGAACGAAACACGGTACCGCTCAGCATAGAACTCACCCTGTTAAGACACTACCTGGAGTTGGAGTCTTTGCGCTTCAACCAGTCGTTTCACTACGAAATCAAAACCGACCCGCAGATTGTGCCCGAGCAACTGCTTGTACCGAACATGATCACGCAGCCGTTTATTGAAAACGCGATCTGGCATGGGCTGCTGCACAAGGAGGACGACAAACAGCTTACGATACACTACGCGCGCGAAGGCGACAAAATAATATGCAGTATCGAAGACAATGGCATAGGGCGGCAGCGATCCGCCCTCATCAGGCAACAGCAGATACAGTACGACCGGCGCGAGTCGAAAGGTATTTCGATAACCGAACGACGAATAGAAGCGCTGAACACGATGCAGGTGAAGGTGGCCTTTTCCATCAAAGACCTGGTGGACAATGAAGGTGACCCTTGCGGCACTGTTGTGCAAATTGAGTTTCCGGTAAAAGAAAATGCCGTATGATACGCGCGTACATTCTCGACGATGAAGAGCGCGCCTGCAACATTTTGCGGGTGCTGATAGAAAAACATGTACCGGAAATCAGCGCCGTTGCATGGAGCACGTCGCCTGAAAAAGCAATCGAACAGGTCAGGGATTTTCGTCCATCGCTTCTTTTTCTCGACATCAAGATGCCCCATTGGAGCGGATTCGATTTTCTGAACCAACTGGGCAAGTGGGATTTCGACGTGATCTTTACAACAGCATTCGATCAGTATGCCATTCGTGCCATTCGCTTCAGCGCGCTGGACTATTTGCTTAAACCAATCGACGTGGCTGAGTTGAAACAGGCCGTGCAGTCGCACCTGCTGCGCAGGGAAAACAATCCGCTTCAGCAGCGCATGATCATCGGCCACCTGATGGACAACCTTCGACAGGGTCAACCGGCGACTTCAAACTAGTGCTTACCACACAAACGGAAATTTATGTAGTGGCTCCGCAGCAAATCGTGCGCTGTGAAGGTGAAAGGAATTATACGTGGTTTTATTTCGCCGACCGCAAGCCGCTGCTCATTTCCAAACCCTGAAAGAGTTTGAGGATGTGCTGCACGAACATTCATTCTATCGAATTCACAAGTCGCACCTGGTGAACCTGCGTCACGTGCACAAAGTGGATCGCGAAGGAATGGTGTCGCTCACGGGCGACATGCAAGTGCCGGTAGCGAGGCGAAAAAAGGAAGGGTTGTTGTCTATTCTCAAAAAACTGCTGCGCTAGAAGCCATCGTCGTCTTCTTCTTTTTTAGGCTCTTCTTCCTTGGCTGCCTTCTCTTTTCTTTTTCTTCTCCTTCTTTTTCTTTGGCTCCTTGGGAGGCTTGGGCGCCTTCGACTTGTCCTTCTTCAAGAAGGAGAAAAGTCCTTTTTTCTTTTCGGGCTCGGGCTTGGGTTGAGCCGCTTGTGTGGAATCACGCTGCTGCACAAACTCGAATTCTTCGTCTTCCGGCGCCACCTCCTGCACAGGCGCTTCGGTTGTATCCCGTTCTGTTTTCTTTTTCTTCTTGAATAAATTCTTGAAGAAACCTTTTATGCCTTTCTTTTCTTTCTTTCCGGTGGCGCTTCCACCTTCATCGCTGCCGCTGCCCTGCAATTGCGCAAGCCTCACGTCGGGCAACACGAGATAGTCGCGGAGGTACCACATGTAGTTATCCTGATCGGTATTGAAGCGCCGTTCTTCCACCCTGTACATCAAGCTGTCGGGTTTGAAGATGAGCAGCCTCACCTCTTTGTCCTTGGTGATCACATAGACGCTGTCTTCGGGATTTTGCGCGACAGAATCCTGCCCGGGTCGCGGCACGTCCACAATAAAAGTGCTGTCAATCACCGACCGGGCTGCACTGTCCAGGTCAGCCTGCGACACAAAATCGTCGCCCAGGGCGATAGAATCCGGTACCACCGGGTTCACGTCTTTCATGACAACAGTTTGCAGGCTTCGCACCTTTTTGCGGTACGTGGTGGGTTCGGCAATCAGGAACTGGTTCTTGCTGGCTGTAAGTACCTTGGGAATGGAGTCTTCTTCAAAGTAGCTGAATTTCTTGCGAAGGGCTTCCTTGTCGTATATAAAGGCGCTTTGGTAGGCAGGGCATATCGTCCGCTGCGTGCAAGCGCCGAGGCTCAAAACAATCAAGATTACGGCAATTGCCCTTAGCATGAATGGGGTAATTCAAACAAAAATAAGGATTTTAGCCAGATTTCTTCCAAAACAGGGCGAATTGTGTGGTCTTTGTACACAGGCTAAACAACGATGGCAGCGCCCGATTATTCCCGGTGGCAGGCCAAAATTGGCTCAAAAAAGGTGCCTCAGCACGAGGTAGAGGACAGCCACCACAAAAACGATGATGGACAGTTTATTGATGCCGTGCATCATCTTGATGTTGATGTTGCTGGGCCTGTTCGGGTCCTTCTTTCTAAAGAAATAGTTTCCCACCTCTCCCAATTGGAATACCTCCCGGAAAGAAGGGCGGCGTTTAGCCTCCTGGTTCTCTTGCGCTTCCATAACCCACCTTTGTAGGGAATAAAGGTACAGTCGCAGTGCGTTTCAAGCAAACTCAATCGCCAAAAGTTGGGCCACTATAGCCGCGCTATTTTTTCTGCTTGCGCTGGTTGTAGGTGCGAATGGCCTCGTAGCGGTTGCCGCGTTCGAGGATTTTCAGGGCACGTGGATCGTCGGCGATGAGCTCTTGCAGATTTTGCCTGGTGAGTCGCACGATCGGATTGCCTACGCCTCCTTTTGTATGGCGATGATGTAGTCATTTTCTGGTTCCGGTAAATAGGAATACGCGTTGACAGCTCCACTCATTACTCGAAACAGCCAGCAACTATCGCCCGCCGGAACACCAGGATGATGCGTCCATCCTGGTACCTGCATTGAATGCTTGTGGTCATGGCAGGGCTTATATATTTCATCGATTCATCTTTCATTTTAAAGCCCAGCGTCTGTGGAAAGCCGGCATCCATCCGGTTACGTCCTTCCACCACGGAGTCGCCAAGCAGCTTCACAGTGAAAAAGTATTTGCCGGTGGGTTCATCTGGTTTACGAAATGGATTATAGGGATAGGGGTTTTGCGGAAGTGGATTCACACTCGGAGGAGGTGGCGTATATACCTGGGCCGTAGCCGTACGCAACCAAGCGCCATGAAAGATTAAAGGAAGGGCGATGACAAAAGCCCGAAGCGCACTTCTTTGACTGACGGACAACATGATGATCTTATTTTGTAGTGGTTCAAGATACGCAAGAATTGTAGTTGCACGAACAAAGTTACCTTCGAAATAATCACAAACGGCGTAAACAAATTCCTGACACCGGAATATCTTATCCCTCCTGTTCCTCCACTTCCACCCAATCGCCATGCTCGCGTATGAGGTTGATGAGCTCGTCCACCGCCTGGGC
>JAAURZ010000098.1 GCA_012031955.1 Bacteroidia bacterium | reverse complement strand
AGGCAAACCACCTCACTTGCACTACACCATCTCCACGCCAATTCCCTACCCATGGCGTATTGATCGCTCGCCGCAGGGGTGGAAGAAAATGTTCTATCTGAATCCTGTTACTTATCTTGAGGGTCTTCAATAAGAAAGTTGCTATATTGCCGGGATATATATGACCGTTATGAGCAAAATCTCCCGTTGGTTAAAGCTCAACGACACATTGTCGATGAAGCTGGCTTTGCAGCCGGAGCAATTCCGGAGCCGACTCAATCAAATTGTTGACGCAGATAGCCCGGTGTTGATATTTGGTGCTTTCGAAGCGCTCTCCAGCGGAGCTGAATACAGGGGTGAGGTTTTGCATAGCACCTTTAAACTGCGCCGACGCGTGAGGATGTTTGACACGCTTTGGTCGTTAGCGCGCGTGCGTGGCACATACCACCGCAGGGACGACAGTACGCATGTGGATGCCGAGATCACAGGCTTTCATGGAATGATTGTCTTCCTTTCTTTGGTGCTGATAGCGATCTATTTGACAATGATTTCAACTTTTCTATTCGGTGATCCGGTGAACGAATTGGGATTTGTGATTTTCCCGCTGCTGCTCATCCATGCATCCTTTTATGTTGGGTATTCCATATTTAATAGCCCGTCGATCGGTAAAGCGCATGAAGTATGACCTCGAGCGCGAGCTCTACTTCCTCACCAAAGACTAACTCAATGTCTTCATCAGTCCTTCAATTTCTTTTTTCTTTAGTGCAGGAAAGTTGGCGATTCGAAACGTCGTTGGCTTCAGGTCGCCATACCCTTCGCCCAGCAGGAAGCCGGCTTTGGCTGCTTTTGATTTGACCGTGGCTATCGCGTCGGGCGTGGCTTCGATGGGCAGCACCGTAAGCGAGCGCACCGCTTTGTTCTTGATCAGGTGATGCATGTTCGACCGGCTTTCGAGCCAGCTCTCCCACAATTGATATCGTTGCATGGTTTTTTTGTGCACGTCACCTATGTGCTTCGTGTCTTTCATCACCCGCATCAGTAAATAAATACCGAGTACGTTGGGCGTGCAAGACGTCTGCCATTTGTTCATCATGTCGTTGAGGAAGGGCAGGCTGTTGTAGTGGTTGCGCTCATTTATTTTAAACGCCTCTTTCAAGGCTTGTGGCGAACATACAAGCAACCCAAGGCCTGCAGGCAAACCAAAGCATTTTTGTACGGAGGCAAGCCAGATGTCGGCGGCCTTGAAGTCGAGGTCGACACCGGCCATCGAGGAGGTGGCATCCACGGCGATGATGCGGCTCGGATGTCGCTTGCGCAGCGCCTTAAGGGTATCCATGCTCACCTGCGTGCCGTTGGAAGTTTCATTCTGTGTGATGCAGATTACCCCTTTGCTGCGCCCGAGCTTGAGTTTGGCAGGGTTTAGCTCCGCTTCCCTGTCGAAGGGCATCGCCGTGGCTCCCGGCCGGATGCGCCGTGTGTAGTCGTACCACTTCTCGCCGAAAGCGCCCGAAAACAAGTGATAGCTTACTTGCGTCACCACCGACTGTGCGACAATCTCCCAACACTCAGTGGCCGATGAGGTAAAATAGATTTTGTAGTTCTGTGGTATGTCCAGCTTGTGCTTCAGCAGCCGCACTGTTTTCTCCGCCATTTTCATGAAGGCATCGCTGCGGTGGTTTTGGCTGAGGATGCCTTCCTTATATGCATCTTTTACGTACGCTGGCACGTCGTCATGCACGCGCGAGGGCCCAGGATAGAAACTTACCATGGTCAGACTTTTTTATTTAGGAAATACCGAAGGGCAAGCGAATAGCTGTCGAGGCCGAAGCCGGAGATAATGCCGACACACTTGGATGTGATCAGGCTCTTGTGCCTGAATTCTTCGCGTGCGTATACATTGGAAATATGCACCTCCACCACCGGTGTCTTTATGGCACCGATAGCATCGTGGATGGCAACCGACGTGTGTGTATAAGCGCCCGCATTGAGGATGATGCCATCGTACGAAAAGCCGACCTCGTGCAGCTTGTTGATGAGTTCGCCCTCTACGTTGGATTGAAAGTATTCCAACGCTGTGTCTTTGTTGTCGGCGCGAAGGTCGTTGAAGAAACTTTCGAAGCTGCGGTTGCCATAGATGCTTTCCTCGCGAACGCCCAGCAGGTTAAGGTTAGGACCGTTGATGATCAGGATTTTTTTCATATGCAGGTAAAGCGCGATTTGATTGCCATCGGAAAGATACTAAGGAAACGCGAAACCGCAGGAGCACGCGGGTGCATCATTTGCTTTTTAGCGTTGGCCCCTCGTACTTCGCCCTATGTGGGACATACACATCAGGCATTTTGGGAATTACCTTAAACTGGAACGATCGCTGTCGGGCAATTCGATTGAAGCCTACTTGCGCGATGTGGAGAAGCTCAAGCAGTTTATGGCGATGAGGCACCCGGATGTGAGTCCGATGAAGGCGTCCACATCGCATCTGCGCGACTTTATCGAATACATCAACGAGCTGGGGTTGAGCGCGCACAGCCAGGCCAGGATATTGTCGGGCGTGAAGGCCTTCTATAATACATGCTTTTCGAAGACATCATGACGGAAGATCCGACGGCGCTGCTGGAGGGGCCGAAGCTGGGACGAAAACTGCCGGATACCCTAAGCTACCCCGAAATTGAAAAGCTGCTCGACGCCGTCGACCTTTCGAAACAGGAGGGTGGCCGCAACCGCGCCATGCTTGAAGTGCTGTACAGTTCGGGATTGCGCGTGTCTGAATTGGTAGAACTTAAGCGCACTAATGTGTACTTCGATGTCGGTTTCGTGCGCGTGATCGGCAAAGGCAACAAGGAACGACTGGTACCCATAGGGCGTGACGCATTGAAGTACTTGAAAATTTACATCGAGGAGATACGCGTGCATGTACCCGTGCAGAAAGGATTTGAATCCTTTGTGTTTCTGAACAGGCGCGGCAAGAAGCTCACCCGGGTCATGGTGTTTACGATCATAAGGAACCTGGCAAAAGCCATCGGTCTCAAAAAGAGCATCAGTCCGCATACGTTTCGTCACTCTTTCGCCACGCACCTGATCGAAGGTGGTGCCGACCTGCGCGCTGTGCAGGAGATGCTTGGCCACGAGTCCATTACGACCACTGAAATTTATACGCACCTCGATCGCGACTATCTGCGACAGGTGATACAGGAGTTCCATCCAAGAAGTTAGAGACCGAGTGTTACGCTGAGCGAAATACTCTTTTGTACTGCTATGCCGGTTTGCGCTTCCTGCGGGTCGATAGGACCCGATGCTTCATACCAAAGATTTCTTCCCACAAGGGCAAGCTGCAGTTGCCTTGCAGACGTATCGCCAAAGACAAAGCGATACGCCACCGACAGTTCCTTCAGCCTTGTATATGTGGCATCGTGGCTGGTGATGACGGAAGGCGATTCGATGGAGATGTATGTACCTCCCTGCGACCTGTCGACCAACAAGTACGCGTCGAGGTTGCGGTACTGCACGATGTTGCGCACGCTCATAGTCCAGTCGGGCGTCGGGCTGCCGATGAATATCGGGGGTGTACCGCCGCCGTCTTCAACGCCAAGCAGCCTCGTTTTGTACGCAGCGGGCATCATGGCCATGTTCCATTGAAACCGCGCGTTGCGTATAATAGTGGCATCCAGTACGAATTCCCATGTCTTCGTTTCCAGTTCTTCATAGTTGACAATGACCTGGCCGCCACCACCACCGGGGATACCCGTTACGAGTTGGTCCGACCAGCGTTCAATCCGCCAGGTAAAATTGAGATTGATTCTATCTGAGAAAAGTCCCAGGTCAGTACCAAGTTCACCGGCGCGTCGCTTGCGTGCCGTGGCGTTGCTATCTATAAAATAGGGTGTCACATAGGGAAAGAGCGTTGACTGCTGATGATTAATGTGAGTGAACGCACTCCTGAACCGGCCAAATGAAAACGCTTTTGATGCCTTGAACAAGTCAGAAAACACGAACGAGGCATTGGCAAACACGATCTCCTCATTGCCTTCGGGAAGATAACTGGGGCGTTCCGAGCGAATACCAGCACCCAAATAAACTGTTTCCTTCCACGCAGCATCCACGCCGGCGATCAACGAGGTTTTGTCGAACTCACTCGTGCTTTCCGAATAGTTGAAAACATTGTTGTTGACAACGCTTTGTTCGTTGTGCAGTTTTATTTTCTCCAATTGGATGCCGGCATACGGCACCACCTTGATCGCTTCGCCTCCAAGCGCGTTGGACGATACGAACAAGTTGCCAAGCGTGCGGCGCTGATCAGCGTCGCCGTTCATATAGTATGTGAATGGATAGTAGGTTTGCAAGTAAGACTTGTCAGATTTCTGCAGCGACAACAGTGACGTGATTGTAAGCCATCGGGTCGGGTCTGCCTGCAAGCGCAGGCTCGTGGTAAAATAGTTGTTCTTCTGGTTGTTGTAGTCGTCGCCAAGTTTGATCCGTGAATCCTGAACGAGTACCCTTGCCTTAAACACATCTCCCGCCGCAAGGCCGGCGTTTACCGTAAAAGTGTGCCGGTTGTTGTGGTAGTCGTCGGATGCGTCGTTGTTGAACGGCGATGTGTTGTGGTTGTAAGATACACGTGTGTCAATCATGCCGAAGTCCTGGCTGTAGGCAATGCTGGTCGACTGATTCCATTGATCGAAGGTTACGTCATCGCCATTCAAATCCGTGCCCGTGCGCCAGGTGTAGAAACTGTTGCTGTTGAAATCAAGGGTGGGACGGTTGTGTCCTTCGCCGGTTTTGGATTGCAGCACAAGCGCGCCTGTATGCACGCTTGCGCCGTACATGGATGCGCCTGTGATGTTACGCAGGAGCAGGGCGGGTTCATAGTCGAAGTTGTTGAGTGGTGTTTCAGCACCAAAGTAGCTGCCATTCGCCACGCCATCTACTACGGTAGCGAGGCCGTTGTATTGCCAGTAGCCGCTGTAAGCCGGGTGCGCCTGACCGCCGGGCACCTGGCCGGAAAGGTTGAAATACACGGGCAGTCCGATCGCGTTATTGTTGATCACCCGGTTGTCGAGTGCATAGTGCAGGTAGCCCAGGCTCCTGGTATCCTGGCGTCGCTGATGCGGCGCCACCGACACGATTTTATGACGGGTAACGGAATCGAGCGCCACCGTGTCTTGTTGTTGCGCGTTGGCATAACCGGAAGTCAGGGTGGCTGTTGCACAAGCAATGGCCAGGCTGAAGATCTTGTACATCGAAAAGGTTGTTTTATCAAACTTACAGATTTTAAGATCAACTCAGAAAGGGTCAAGTTTCTATATTTGCAGCCATGTATAAGTTGCTCGTCCGGCCCATCCTTTTTCTTGTCGATCCCGAAAAAGTACACTACCTGGTTTTTGACTTGCTGAAATTCGTAAACCGGCTGCCGCTGGCCGGCGCGCTCATGCGGGCATTGTACCTGCCCCGAAAAAAGTCGCTTTCGCGGGAATTGATGGGCATCACTTTTCGCAACCCGGTGGGCCTCGCGGCAGGGTTTGACAAGGATGCACGGCTGATCGATGAGATGGCAAACCTCGGCTTCGGATTCATTGAGATAGGTACACTTACGCCAAAACCCCAGTTGGGCAATGACAAGCCCCGGCTGTTTCGCTTGCCTAAAGACAAGGCGCTTATCAACCGCATGGGCTTCAACAATGCCGGGGTTCATGCTGCCGTTGACCAACTACGCCGCCGGAAATCCAATGTGGTGGTGGGTGGCAACATCGGCAAAAACAAGATGACACCAAACGAACGGGCAACCGATGACTATGTGATCAGCTTCGAAGCACTATACCCCGTGGTCGATTACTTTGTGGTAAACGTAAGCTCGCCCAACACACCGGGGCTGCGCGACTTGCAGGAGAAGGAGCCGCTGCGCAAGTTGCTCAATCAACTCAAGGTGCTGACGAATGCAAAGCCGAGGCCCAAACCAATTCTGCTCAAGATTGCGCCGGACCTCACAACAGGGCAGCTCGACGATGTTATTTCCATCGTGAAAGAGACCGCCACCGATGGCATTGTGGCCACCAATACAACCATTTCACGCGACGGACTGCAGGCATCGCGGCAAGCACTCACAGAAATCGGCGCCGGCGGCCTGAGCGGCAAGCCGCTGACCAGGCGATCCACGGAAGTGATTTCTTACCTGCGCGAAAAATTAGGCCCGGGGTTTCCCATCATCGCAGTCGGCGGCATCATGCGGCCGCAGGACGCATGGGACAAAATACGAGCCGGCGCCGACCTGGTGCAGATTTATACTGGCTTCGTGTATGAGGGGCCTGGTTTTGTAAAAAGGATTTGCCGATACCTGGCGAAACAACAACGTTATTCTTCCAGTTTCTCTTCAAGTAACAGCAGCAGCTCGTCGTAGCGTTTGAGGATTCGGCCCTCGTAATACACCATGTCCTGGAGTGTGGAGGTAATACTTCCTTCGCCGGTGTAAAGAATCTGCAAAGCAAACTGCACCGACTGCGAATATTCTTTTTGTTCCTGGTACAATGCTGAAAATGGTTCTATGATACTGTAGTCCATGTGTGCGATGGCTTGCGTGGCCTGCGCGATCTCCCAACTGGTATTGCTGATGGAGGGCGATCTCAATTGAATGTTTCCGTCGCCAAAAATGGAGAGCGTGTCCTGGGCGGCTTCCAGTCTCAGCAGGCGTCCGTTGAGGCTTAACCAGAAACCGCCGTCCTTGCGTCGCTCCAATACATCGTCGTCTCTCAGCATTAGGCCTGTCTCCCGAGCAAGCGAACCGAGAAATGCCCGGAGGGTTTTGAGGTCTTTCGTAGTTTCCGTTGGATAATGGAAGTGGCCCACGCGGTGTGTTCCCTGCTCCAGCTCCTTTACGAGGTTGGCGTGGTATGGATACACCGATTCCAGTTGCTTCTTGTTGGCCGTGAGCTCGCCTTTCATTGTGATCATTACACGACGCACCATCGCCTGGTCGGAACGGCGCTGCCGCCACTCGTTGCCGGTGAGTGCAAGTGTTACCGCGAAGAGCACCGACAGGAATTCAAAGGCGATCTTGCCATAAGGGATGTTGAGCTTTTTCTTAGCGGGTGTTTCCGTTTCGTCGGCCATGGTACGTTAAAAAATAAAAGAGAGGGAACAAGTCCCTCTCTCAATATAATAAGAATAATAAAACTATTGTTTGATGTCGGCAAGATCGACGATGAAGGCAAACTCCTGTGCGATTTCCTTGTACGACTTGAAACGGCCGGTGGTGCCGCCATGGCCGGTTTCCATATTGGTGCGCAACAGCAGCGTATTGTCGTCTGTTTTCATTTCGCGCAGCTTGGCCACCCATTTTGCCGGTTCCCAATATTGCACTTGCGAGTCGTGAAGGCCGGTGGTCACCAGCATGTTCGGATAGTTTTGCGCCGTCACCTGGTCGTACGGCGAATACTCCAGCATGTACATATACGATTCCAGGTTCTTCGGATTGCCCCACTCGTCGAATTCGCCGGTAGTGAGCGGGATGGTTTCATCGAGCATCGTCGTGACCACATCGACAAAAGGAACCTTGGCCACCACACCTTTGAAAAGATCAGGACGCATGTTTACGACGGCGCCCATCAGCAACCCGCCTGCACTGCCCCCGAGCGCAAAGAGTTTTTCAGGGTTGGTGTACTTTTCGTCCACCAGGTATTCCGCACAGTCGATGAAGTCCCGTGAAGGTGTTTTTTCTTTCTTGAACATCTTAC
>JAAURZ010000097.1 GCA_012031955.1 Bacteroidia bacterium | reverse complement strand
ATCGTTTCGATGACCAACAACGCCGGACAGGTTATATCCTGGGCGTCGGCTGGTAAAATGGGCTTCAAAGGCTCCAAGAAAAACACACCCTACGCTGCGCAAATGGCCGCTCAGGACTGTGCTTCCAAAGCCTACGAACAAGGCCTTCGCAAGGTTGAAGTGTTCGTCAAAGGTCCCGGCGCCGGCCGCGAGTCCGCTATCCGTACCATTCAGATCACGGGTATCGAAATCACCGCCATACGCGACATGACGCCGCTGCCGCACAACGGCTGCAGGCCCCCTAAGAAAAGAAGAGTTTAATAATTGAGCTGATGATGCCGGCACATCCCGGAATCAAAAAATAAATCACAATAAAGAATGGCACGATACACAGGCCCCAAGGTTAGAATCTCAAGAAAGTTTAACGAACCTATCATGGGTGAGAACAAAGCTCTTCAAAAGAAGAACTATGCACCCGGACAGCACGGTCGTGGCAAGAAGCGCAAGCAATCAGAATACGCAATTCAGCTGATGGAGAAGCAGAAGGCTAAGTATATCTATGGCCTGCTGGAACGCCAGTTTGCAAAATTGTTCGACACCGCTTCGCGTAAGAAGGGCGTTACAGGCGAGGTACTCCTGCAACTCCTCGAATCAAGATTAGACAACACGGTATATCGCCTTGGTGTTGCCCCTACGCGCCGCAGCGCGCGTCAGCTGGTGATCCATAAACACATCACAGTAAACGGTGAAGTGGTAAACATACCCTCAGTCACCCTGCGCCCCGGCGACCTTGTAGGTGTTCGCGAGCGTTCCAAGTCTTTGGAAGTCGTAACGAACAGCCTGTCGCTGCAAAGCGCCAAGAAGTACAATTGGTTGGAATGGGACGGCAATGAGATGGTAGGCAAAATTATCAACCTTCCGCCTCGCGAAGACATCCCTGAAAACATCAACGAGCAACTCATCGTTGAATTGTACTCTAAATAATTTTAGTCCTTTTAATCCACATTACTATGTCAATATTAGCATTTCAAATGCCGGAGAAAGTTGTGATGGAAAAGTCTGATGATTTTCACGGACTCTTCACGTTCAAACCTCTGGAAAAAGGATATGGTGTTACAATAGGCAATGCTCTCAGAAGGATTCTGCTGTCCTCTCTGGAAGGGTACGCCATCACCGGGATCAAAATCCCCGGCGTTTTGCACGAGTTCTCAACGATTGAAGGCGTGGTGGAAGATGTGGCGGAGATCATCCTGAACCTGAAAATGGTTCGTTTCAAAAAGGTCGCCGATAATTTCGACAACAAGATCACAGTCAATATCAAAAAACAAAAGCAGTTCATGGCCGGCGACATCGCCAAGTTCACGTCTGCTTTTGAAATACTGAACCCGACCCATGTCATCTGCAACCTCGACGAAACGTCGCAGGTAGAAGTGGAACTCACTATCGAGAAGGGCAGGGGTTATTTGCCCGCCGAAGAAAACAAACCCGGTGAGCAGGTATTCGGCTTCATTCCCATCGACGCTATCTTTACGCCCATTAAGAACGTGAAATTCAGCGTTGAAAACACCCGCGTGGAGCAGAAGACTGACTACGAAAAACTGCTGCTTGATATTGAAACTGATGGCTCTATTCACCCGGAAAAAGCGCTGGAAGGTGCGGCCCACATACTGATCCAACACTTCCGCCTCTTCTCCGACAAATCCATCGAACTCGAAACCGGCAAAGACGCCGAAATCGAACAAGTGGATGAGGAAATGCTGCACATGCGCAAGCTGCTGAAGACGCCTCTTCACGATCTCGATCTTCGGTACGCGCGTACAACTGCTTGAAGGCCGCCGATGTAAAGACGCTGGGCGACCTCGTACAGTTGGAGATCAGCGATATGATGAAATTCAGAAACTTCGGAAAGAAGTCACTGGCCGAACTGGAACAACTGGTTGCTGAAAAGAACCTCACCTTCGGCATGGACCTTTCCAAATACAAACTTGAAGAAGACTAAGCGATGAGACACGGAAAGAAAGTAAATCATTTGGGAAGAACAGCAAGCCATCGTAAGGCTTTGCTGTCTAATATGGCATCTTCCCTTATACTGAACAAGCGCCTCACCACCACGGTAGCCAAGGCAAAGGCCCTGCGCAAGTACGTGGAGCCACTCATCACCAAGGCGAAGTCTGACACTACCCACTCCCGCAGAACGGTGTTCTCCTACCTCGAGAACAAAGAGTCTGTGGCTACGCTGTTTGGCGAAGTCGCATCGCGCATAGGCGAGCGTCCGGGCGGATACACCCGTATTATCAAACTGGCCGACACGCGCCTTGGCGACAACGCCGAGATGTGCCTGATCGAACTGGTCGACTTCAACGAGCTGTACACCAAAGATGGTAGCGCAGCGGCCGCCAAGAAGACCAAGACCAGGAGAGGTCGAAGCAAGGCCAAGAAAGCCGAAGCCGCCACAGAGGAGGCTGCACAAGCAGAGGGCGCAGAAGCACCCACAGCCGAGGCCAAAGAGAAGCCGAAGGCTAAGAAAAAGCCTAGCAAGAAAAAGGACGAAGAATAGTCGTGAACGATCGTTCAGAAACATAAAAAAGGGGTTTGCCGGCTGGCGAACCCCTTTTTTATTTAGGTTCCATCGATTGAGATGCGGTTTTCAAAAAGTGCTCGAATAATTCCATATAGTTCAGATACAACGCTAATTTTGTCTCCCAAATCACCTATCTATTGAATAACAAAGCTTACATCCTTCTCGAAGATGGCCTGCTTGTGGAAGGCACAGCCATTGGTAAAATTGGAACCACAGGCGGCGAAATCTGTTTCAATACCGGCATGACCGGCTACCAGGAGATTTACACCGACCCTTCTTATTTCGGGCAGATTATTGTAAACACCTCCGCCCACATCGGCAACTATGGGTCGCTTGATGACGAACAGGAGTCGGAGAAACCAAAAATTGCCGGCGTGGTAATCAACGATTTCTCAGATGACTACAGCCGTAAGGAAGCGAGGGAGAGTCTTCAAAAATATCTGGACAGGACAGGTGTGGTGGGCATTGCAGATGTGGATACCCGGATGCTCGTGCGCCACATCCGCAGCAAAGGCGCCATGAATGCGCTCATCTCATCGGTACTAACGCCCGACGAAATGAGAAGCGAACTCGCCAAGGTTCCTTCCATGGAGGGCCTTGAACTCGCGTCGCGCGTAACCACTGCAGCGCCTTACTTTGTAGGCGACGAAGATGCGCCCGTTCGTATTGCCACGCTTGACTTGGGCATCAAAAAAAGTATCCTTACCAACCTCGCGGCGCGAAGGCTGCTATATTAAAGTGTTTCCGGCAAAAACCAGTTTCGCCGAAATGAGCGAGTGGGATGCCCACGGCTACTTCATATCCAACGGCCCGGCGACCCGGGTGTGATGGACTATGCAATTGCCACCGTAAAGGATGTAGTCAACTCGGGCAAGCCGACTTTCGGCATATGCCTGGGCCACCAATTGCTGGCCCTGTCAAGCGGCATTGGCACCTACAAGATGCACCACGGCCACCGCGGACTTAACCATCCGGTTAAGAATTTGCTCACCGGCAAGGGCGAAATGACATCGCAAAATCATGGCTTCGCAGTTTCTGAAAAGGATATTGAGAAGAATTCCGAAGTAGAGGTGACGCACCTCCACCTGAACGACAACACCATCATGGGGATAAGACTCAAGAACAAAAAGGCTTTCTCTGTGCAGTATCACCCCGAAGCGTCGCCCGGCCCACACGATTCCCGTTACCTTTTCGATCAGTTCATCTCCATGGTGAGGGAATCGATGAATGAACCCGTGGCTGCCAAATCCTGAAAATCCGTCCAACCTTAATAACAATAACCATGAGTTTAATCGAAAGTATTCACGCCCGGCAGATCCTAGACAGTCGGGGTAATCCCACTGTGGAAGTCGATATATTGACAGAAAGCGGCGCCTTCGGCAGAGCCGCTGTACCGTCGGGCGCATCCACAGGAACGCACGAAGCAGTGGAGTTGCGCGATGGTGATAAGAAAACATATCTCGGCAAAGGAGTACTGAAGGCCGTCGAAAACGTAAACACCAAGATCGCTACAGAAGTGGTTGGGTTCGATGTGTTTGATCAGACGCTGCTCGATAAGATCATGATAGAACTGGACGGCACGCCCAACAAAGCCAAGCTTGGCGCCAATGCCATCCTCGGCACTTCGCTGGCCATAGCCAAGGCCGCAGCCATGGAAGCCGGCATGCCGCTGTACCGCTACATAGGCGGCGTGAATGCCAAGACGCTGCCGGTGCCCATGATGAACATATTAAATGGCGGAAGCCACGCCGACAATGCGATCGACTTCCAGGAATTCATGGTGATGCCGGTCGGCGCAGACACGTTCTCGGAGGCGCTGCAGATGGGAGCAGAAATCTTTCACACGTTGAAAAAAGTTTTGCATGACAAGGGCCTTTCGACCAACGTAGGCGATGAAGGTGGTTTCGCGCCCAATTTGCAATCCAATGAAGAAGCTATTGAAGTAGTGTTGAAGGCCATCGAGAAGGCCGGTTACAAACCCGGTGTGGATGTGTTCATCGCGCTCGACCCCGCTGCTTCTGAATTCTACGATGACGAAAGCGAAGGTATATCACTTCAAGTAAAGTCTTCCGGACAAAAAACTGAAGCCCGCAGAGATGGCCGCCTACTGGACCAACTGGGCTAAGAAGTATCCTATCATTCGTTGGAAGACGGCATGGCCGAAGATGACTGGGCAGGATGGAAAGCGCTCACTGAAAGCATCGGTGACAAGGTGCAGCTTGTGGGCGACGACTTGTTTGTGACCAATGTAAAGCGCCTCCAGAAAGGTATCGACGACGGTGTGGCGAATGCCATCCTCATCAAAGTAAACCAGATCGGATCGTTGACTGAAACAATCGACGCGGTAAGCCTGGCGCAACGCAACGCATACAAAAGCGTGATGTCGCACCGCTCTGGCGAAACCGAAGACAGCACCATTGCCGATCTCGCCGTGGCACTTAATACAGGTCAGATCAAAACCGGTTCAGCTTCACGTTCAGACCGGATGGCCAAGTACAACCAACTGATACGCATAGAGGAAGAGTTGGGTGAAGTAGCCTACTTCCCCGGCAAGAAAATGTAGTCATTCAAAGTTCTTTGCAGAAAGGCTAACCGCGGGGTTGGCCTTTCTGCGTTTAACGAAGTTGTGTCGGTGGCGTTATTTCTCTACTTTAGTAGATATTTTTTTAAACTATGCTAGATAGACTGCCCCGGATATTCAGGAATTTCTTTTTTTTGGCCGGCCTCCTGTTTGTTCTCTGGATGATATTCCTCGATTCCAACGACCTGATCTCACGGTTCAAACTCACCAACAAGCTGCACTCGCTCGAACGCGAACGCGAATACTACCACGAGAAAATTCAGGAGGTGGAGAAGGACAGAAATGAGCTCTTCGGAACAAAGGAATCGGTGGAGAAATTCGCCCGCGAAAAATACCTGATGAAAAAAGACAACGAGGATGTATTTGTGATCGTAGAAGAAGATTAACCAACCAAGCTATGCCCCGGCTGTTTATCGCTTCCCTTTTGTTCCTGTTTGCAACCTGCCCGGTATTCGCACAATGGGGCGATGAAGATCCCGCAGAGCCTACATGGAAGGAAAAGGTATTTACAGGCGGTGGTCTCGGTGCATCTTTCAGCAGTAGATACGATTACGTTTCAGTTTCACCCCTCATCGGCTACCGCGTCACTCCCCGGTTTGCGCCCGGTGTTGGATTCTACTACCGCTACGTCAACAATAAATACTACAGCCCCAGCGCCGTGCTGCACGACCTGGGTGGCAATGCGTTTGCCCGCTACAGAATCACCCAACAATTGTTTTTGCACGCCGAGTATGAGTACCTCAACGCACAGTATCTTCTCGGACCGGGCGAGAAAACGAGACAAGGGTTTTCGAGTGTAATGGCCGGGGGCGGGTTCTTTCAGCCGGTAGGCAGCAAAGCCGGCTTGTTCTTCATGGCCCTCTACAACTTTTCGTACCAGGATACAAGCCCGAGCACACCATACTATCCTTATACCAGTCCGCTGGTGATCCGCGCAGGTATTACCGCAGGATTCTAAAATTCGATCTTGAGCTTTTTCGAAAGTTCCCTCAGGTCCTCAACGACCTTGTCGTTGAGTGGAATGCCGTGCGTGCGCCGGTAGGCACTCACCTCCCGCTCCGGTCGCCGGGTATCAGCACGGCGGATTGTCCCTCAACCGGCGTGGCACTTCGAAAGCGCTTGATCCAATTGTCCATGTGCTGCTTAAATTCTGCTGCCGGTCTGAAAGCGTCCACGCGCATCGCGCCGAGAAAATGCCCGATGCCATCGCCCACCGGATCGGTTGGCGGTTGCAGGAAACTTACGAACGGAGGTACCCACGGGCCATAGTTGGCGCCTGAAAGGACAGCGGAAAAAATGTCCACCCAACTGCCCAGGCAATAGCCTTTGTGACTGCCATGTTCACGGTCGCCTCCCAATGGCAGCAACGCGCCACCATTCTTGGTTTCATTGGGATTAGTCGTTGGCTGACCATCCCTGGTTTGCACCCAGCCAAGCGGTGCTTGCTCATTTTTTCGCTGCAGTATTTCCAGTTTTCCGTTTGCCGCAGTGGTAGTGGCGAAGTCGGCCACATAAGGTGGTTCATGCATGGCAGGTATAGCGACAGCGATTGGATTGGTGCCCAGCAGGCGCTCGACAGAAAAAGTTGGAGCTACAAGCGGGCTCGCGTTGGTCATCGCCATTCCGATCATATCGTGTTCAAGCGCCATCATCGCATGGTGTCCCGCAATACCGAAGTGATTTGAATTTTTCACCGCAACCCATCCGGTGCCCGCATTTCGTGCCTTCTCTATGGCAACCCGCATAGCAAAGGGCGCGACCACAAGACCCAGCCCGCTGTCGCCGTCAACAACGGCGGTGCTTGGCGTTTCATGGATTACCCTGATCTGCGGAGTTGCGTTCACACGCTTCGCCTCCCATAACCGCACATAGCCCGTCAGCCTCGCGATACCGTGCGAATCGATGCCCCGCAAGTCGGCGTTTAGCAAGACTTCTGTGGCAAGGCTCGCATCTGCCTCGTTACATCCGATTGACCCAAACGTGTTGAGGCAAAAACGCTGCAGATGATCTAGCGTAAAAACTGCTTCTTTCATGACTGCACAAATATCGTAGAATAAAGTTAAAATCTGCGGGCGCAATTGCCGCCACGATACCTGGTGTGAATTGCTCGAATAAATAATCTGGGAGCAGTGCCGTCGCAAGAAGAACCACCACGCGTTTCAATGCGCGGACAAGAATTCATGCAAACAGCTTGCATGCGTCCCTTCTCGAGCGCTTGTTGCGTATAGGCAAGCAAAACAGACGAAGGTTTTTTGAACGCCAAATTTGAGCCATTTTCTAAAAAACAGCAAACACATCATTATTCTATCAACGCAAGGTGTCGCGGTGCAATCAGCAACGGGAGTTAATGCGTTGTCAGAAAGTAATTTTTGAGTCACTCACACCACGTGTCGACTAATATCCTACTTTGAGAAGACGAAATGCCGCCAAGGTGATTTTTGACTTGAAGGATGCGTAGCGTTTTTGGCGCCATTGTTTCCTTGAGACATCACAACAAATCAAGAATGTCTTAAACTCCTCCACCAACACGTATGACGAAAAAAATTGCTAGAGACGTTTGCCTATACCCCTGACCCAAAAACA
>JAAURZ010000096.1 GCA_012031955.1 Bacteroidia bacterium | reverse complement strand
ACCTTTCAACGCATATTCTTTGATAAGCTGTAGTGATAATTAACTTGACTCGTAATTGTCTTTGTTTCAAGTAGTTGGATACCCGAAAAATCTCCTAAATTTATGTCGAGAAAAATCAAATCAATTTTGTTAGTCTGCAAAAAATCAAGCGCGTCAAAGGCATTTTCAAAAGCGGCGAGTAGTTTCAAAAAGGGAAGTTTCTGCACATACTCGCAGGTTCGCTCCTGCGCGAGAGGTTCGTCTTCGATGATGATGCACTGTACTGTATTCATACGGACTTCGTTATCGGAAATTTCAAATAGACATTAAACCGGCTTCCGCCGTTCTTGATGTCGAGAATAAAATTGTCGTTGTAGAGCAGCTCCAGTTGTTTGCGCACATTGGATATGCCCAGACCCGGACCGGATCCGTTGGTGACCGTTTGCGTTACGTCGTTTTCCACCCTCAACTCCACGCTGTCGTCCATCGAGGTGATGTGCGCACGGATGTGTATGTCGCCACGCATGTGTGCCAGTGTATGCTTGCAACTGTTTTCAATGAACGGCAGCAACAGCAACGGCGAAACGAGCTTTGTTTTGTCATCCACATCGTACCAAAAGCGGATGTCGAGCCGTGCACCGTGACGCAATCGTTCCAGAGCCGCATAGTCTTCAATCAGCTTTATCTCCTGCCCTATCGGTATCAGCGGCTTGCTGCATTCTTCCAGCATGAACCGGAGCAAGCTCGACAAGTGTAGCACAATCTGCTCCGACTTGCTGCCTGTTTGAATGGCATCGGAATATAATGTGTTGAGCGTGTTGAACAGAAAATGCGGATGCATCTGCGCTTTTAAGAAATTCAGTTCGGCGAGTTTCTTTTCTTCGTTCAATTGTTTGTTCTTCTCCTGCAATTCGGTTTTGTTCTTGATCAGCTTAATGGCGACGGCCATGCTGATCACGACCATGCCCTGCAAAATCTCGGAAGGATGCGCCGGAAGTCCCACACATTTTCCGGCAACTGCTGATTGGGGTCTATGATGGGACCGAGGATGTAGTACTTGTAATAACGCACGCCCACTCCTACAAACAGAAGCACCATTAAAGTCCAGAAAATGAAACCGCTGCGGTTTGGCTTCGCTGCTCAGACGTGGTATGAGGTAATAGAGAATAAAGTAAGTGGCTGCAATGATCAGCGGAATCTTGAAAATGATCTTATAGACTTCCGTGGCATTGATCTCCGTATTGACGGACACAACCAGCAGGTAGTTGGCAATGTCGGCGGCCCAGAAAAGGAAATGCCGGAGGAAGCGAATCCACGGCACATTACTGAACACAAACAGGTTGAAGTACTTCATGTAATCTCGAAAGATCGTAAAAATTCAAGCCAACCGGCAGCATCGACCCACGAATGAGCTTTTTCACCCAACGAAATGGCCATGCCTGACGACCGTCGATGACAGTGTGATCGAACGGCTTGTGTATCCGGGTATTCTTTCGGCCGGATGACTATTCTCCTACCGCCTGTTTTTCCTGCTAACATTTGTCTATTAACCAAATTACAATTCTATGAAAAGATTTTTACTCACTTGTGTAACACTGTGGATTGCCTGGGGCGCATATGCGCAGGACCGCACCATCTCGGGCAGCGTAACGTCGGCGGAAGATGGATCTGCTTTGCCAGGCGTGAACGTAATTGTGAAAGGGTCTGTGAGCGGAACGGTGACCGACGCTGATGGCAGGTTTACCATGAGCGTGCCGGGTTCGGACGCGGTACTTGTGTTCTCCTTCATCGGCCTTGAAACAAAAGAAGTAAGCGTGGGCGAACGCTCGGTTGTGGATGTGCAACTCACCACCGACGTAATGCAACTGTCGGAAGTGGTGGTAACAGCCGTAGGTATTGAAGCCGATAAGAAAAGCACTGGGCTATTCATTGCAAACTGTGAAGTCTGAAGATGTGGTGTCGTCGCGTGAAACAAACTTTGTGTCGGCCCTTGCCTCCAAAGTGCCCGGTGTCCAGGTGACCTCTTCCTCAGGGTCGCCTGGCGCATCGGCCAACATTCGCATTCGCGGCAGCAAGTCGATCACCAACGGCAACAACCCGCTCTTCGTTATCGACGGCGTACCGCTCGACAACAGCGAAGCCGGCAACGGCGTGGGCGGCGTAGACCAGTCCAACCGCATGGTCGACCTCAATCCCAACGACATCGAGTCGATCACCATTCTCAAAGGGCCATCGGCCACCGCGCTCTACGGTCTGCGCGCCACAAACGGCGCGGTGATTGTAACGACCAAAACAGGCCGCAGCGGCAAGCAGGTGGTTACGGTGAATTCAAGCCTGATGGTAAATGAAGTGAACAAGGTGCCGGACTTGCAATCGACTTACACGCAAGGCAGGCCGCGCAACTACGCCGGCTACCCGCAAACGGCCAACGGCACGTACCAGGGACCTGAGACGTTGGAGAACTACAGTTGGGGACCGAAATTTTCCGACCTCGAGTTGGCGACGACGTAAGATGATCGCGACGGCTTCCCCGGCTATGCCTTCGACAAGCAATGGCGTGCTGGTGCTGAAGGGCCAGGGCAACGGCACTCCGGCAAAAGCCTACGACCAATATGATTTCTTCCAAAAGGGTATCACCAGCGACAACAATATTTCGGTGGCAGGCGGCACCGACAAACTCAACTACTATCTGTCGACCGGCTATCTCACCCAGACGGGTGTTGTGCCGCTGTCGAACTTCAAACGGAAGTCGGTAAAAGTAAACCTCAACGCGAAGTTGTCCGACAATTCAGCCTGGGCATTTCCGCCAACTATGTTAACTCCGGCGGCTATCGCGTGCAGCGTGGCTCCAATATCTCGGGCGTTATGCTCGGGCTGCTCCGCTCGTCTCCGTCGTTCGACAATGGCAATGGCAAGTCCGGCAAAGACGCCGCCAACGATCCCGACACGTATACACTGCCCGACGGCACACAACGGAGTTATCGCAACGGCGTGTATGACAGCCCTTACTGGACGGTAGCCAAGAATCCTTTTAAAGATGATGTGAACCGCATTTACGGAAATATCAATTTCGGCTATCAGCTTACCGACTGGGCCAAACTGTCGTACAAACTGGGCGTAGATACGTACACCGATTCGCGCAACCAGGCACTGGATGTCTATTCGGCATCACAGCCTTCAGGACAAATCAACAACGCCACCGAGTACTCCACCGACTGGAATTCGGATTTGCTTTTGCTGATGAGTCCCCAGCTTGGTAAAGACTTCGACTTCACAGCCACCATCGGTCACAACTTTTTCTCGCAAGAGTCATTCACCAACTCGCAAACAGGCACAGGCTTCGGTCAGCCCGGCTTCTTCAACATTGCAAACGCCAGCACGATACAGGCGGCGCAATTCTGGAATCGCAAGCGCAAGATCGCCGGGCTCTTTGCCGATGTAAAGTTGGGATATAAGGAAACGGTGTACATCAACCTTTCCGGCCGCAACGACTGGAGTTCTACATTGAGCAAAGACAACAACTCGTTCTTCTATCCCGCGGCGAGTGTCGGGTTCATCTTCTCGGAATTGCTGCACGTCGAAAACAATCCCGTGTTTTCTTACGGCAAGCTGCGCGCATCATGGGGCAAAGTGGGTAACGACGCACCCATCTTCGCCACCTACAACTTGTACCCTTCGTATGCGGTGGGCGGCGACGGTTTCATCACCAACCTGACGACTCCGCTGCTCGATCTACCGGCCTACGAACGCAGCGCGCGCGCGGCAACCCTAACCTGAAGCCCGAGTTTACCACCACCACCGAAATTGGTGGCGAGTTCAAATTCGCAGGCGGACGACTCAACCTGGACGTCACGTATTATAAGTCGCTTACTTCAGACGCCATCATCAACGTGGCGGTGCCTGCTACCACCGGTTACAACTCCGAATTGCGCAACAGCGCCAAGATCGAAAACAAAGGATGGGAAATTGCGCTGGGCGGAACCATCGTGAATGCCGGCGACTTCACCTGGATGGTGGATGTGAACTTCAACGCGTACAAGAACGTGGTGAAAGAACTTGCGCCCGGCGTAGACCGCGTGGCGATGGCTGGCTTCACGAGCACATCGTCGAACGCCATCGCAGGTCAGCCTTTCGGCATCATCTTCGGAAGCCACTTCGACCGCGACGAGCAAGGACGCATGCTGATAGGCGACGACGGGCTGGCCCCTTGTCGCACCTACCGACGGCCCCATCGGCAACCCCAACCCGGACTGGACCAGTGGCATTCGCAACACATTTTCATGGAAAGGTCTTTCGCTCACGGCGCTGATCGACATCCGTCAGGGTGGCAGATCTGGCAAGGCGACACAGGGCAGTCTTGAACTACTTCGGCACATCGCAGGAGAGCGCCGACTTGCGCGAGGTGAAAGGCCATGTGTTTGAAGGCATCCGAAAAAGCGACGGCCAGCCCAACACAACCCCGGTGGACTACTTCCCCAGCCCCGACCCGATTACCGGACTTTTCCCGTCGAACAATAGCGCCACCAACTCCATCTACTGGGTACGTTATGCCTTCGGCGGTTTGTCGGAACAGAGCATGTACGATGCCTCGTGGGTGCGCCTGCGCGAAGTGACGATCACTTATATGTTTCCAAAAGCCATGTTCGAAAACAAATTCATCAAGAGCGCGACACTCAGCCTTACCGGCAGAAATCTCTGGTTGAAAACAGACGCGCCGGGCATAGACCCTGAGACTAACCTCACGGGTGCCAGCAACGGCTTTGGACTTGAATATTTCAATATGCCAAACACCCGCAGCTACGGCGCGGTTGTTCAACTCACCTTCTAAACACGAACGACTATGAAACGAATAAGATACTACTTTATACTCACCGCCTTCTGTTGCGCGGCGTGCGACTTCGGAAGTACCAACGTGGACCCGGGCAACCTTACTGATGCCAGCCTGTCGCTGATGCTGCCGGGCGCCGAGATGCAGGCGGCTTACAACATCGGCGCGCTTGGCGGGCGCATGCCGGGCATCGTGATGCAACACTGGGCCGGCAACGACGCGCAGCAACTCGCCTACACGTCATACAACATCGGCGAATCGGACATGAACAACCTGTGGAACGCCGGTTTGTATGGCGGTGTGATGAAAGACGCAAAGATCATGATCGAAAAAGCGGAGGAACAAGGCAATCCCTACTACGTGGGCATCGGCAAGGTGCTAATGGCCCATGCGCTGGGCGTGTGCACGTCGATGTGGGGAGATATCCCTTACTCGCAGGCATTGGACATCGACCAATATCCAAAGCCGGTTTTCGACACACAGGAGGAAGTGTACAATGCGGTTCAGACTTTGCTGAGCGAGGCCATTGTCGAATTCAGCAAACCGGCGTACGTAGCGCCGGTGCCTCCGGGCGGCGACGATTTGTACTTCGGCGGCAACGCGTCGGCATGGATCAAAGTAGCGCACAGCCTGAAGGCGCGTTACTACCTGCACCTTACCATGAAAGATGCCGCGAGCGCGCAAAATGCGTTGGATGAAATTGCGGCAGGCGCCATCGCAGGCAACGACGATGAACCAGTATGTCCGTTTGCTTCCGCGCAAAACAATGCCAATCCTTATTACCTGTTTGGCATTCAACGGCCGAACACCATGGTGATGGCTCCCTCGTTTGTCGACTTGCTTACCGACAACGCCGATCCGCGCAAGAGCAAGCTGTTACACAGTAACAATGTTTCTTACTTCAACGCATCCAATGACGATCTGTATTGGGTGCAGGCCGACGCCGGTCTTCCGTTGATCTCTTACAGCGAAATAAAGTTTATTGAAGCGGAGGCATTGCTGCGCACAGGCGACGCACCGGGCGCAGAAGCAGCACTGGCACTGGCGATTGAAGCCAACATGGATCGCCTGGGTGTGGATGGCACTGCATATATGGCAACGCGCGGAAACTTTCTTGGCCTAACCACCGATGAAGAGAGACTGCAGCGTATTGTGGAAGAGAAGTATGTGTCGATGTATGCGCAGGCAGAAACGGAAGTGTGGGTAGACTACCGCCGCACAGGATACCCGGCAATCACGCCGGCGCCCAACGGTACGGCCGGAGGGCTTAACCCGGGCGGCCTTGTTCCGCGCCGGTTTCTGTACCCGATCAACGAACGAACTACCAACGAAGACAATTACAATGCCGCTGTCCAGAACCAGGGTGGCAACCTTATGAATGTGGCCCTGTGGGCGTTCAATTAATGTAGAGGTTGGGTTCAATGTGGCAAGCTGCCCGGGAAACCGGGCAGCTTTTAATTTCCTTGTTTTATTTTATGCAGTCGTATACTGATTTTCGAAAAACAATAACCAATTATCAACCTATGAAAACTTCTACGGTCGCCGGCGGCGCCACAAATCGCTCCCTGGCAATTACCTTGCTGTTGTCGGGATTGCTTGTGGGTACGCTCGACATCGTGGCTGCCTGTGTCAGCTACATGATCAAAACGGGGGGCAACCCCAAAGTGGTGCTGGTGTATATCGCCAGCGCCGTGTTCGGTAAAGAGGCATTCAGCGGCGGCGACGGAATGGCGGCCATTGGCTTGCTCTTTCATTATCTCATCGCCTTCGGCTGGACGGTTTTGTTCTTCGTCATTTATCCTTTCGTATCCACACGCATAAAAAATGCATGGCTGCTGGGTGTGGTGTACGGCCTTGTGGTCTGGTCTGGCATGAACCTCATCGTGTTGCCGCTTACTGCGCTCACGCACAGTCCGATCACGCTGAATGGTGCGTTGGTGGCCGCCACCGTGCTCATCGTTGCCATCGGCATCCCGTTGTCGTTTATGGCGCGCCGGTACTACAAGCCTGCAACCTGACGCGGCGCGGTTGTTACTACGAGCGGTTTTGTGCTTCTTTGCAATGCTGTGGAATACCGCGACATCATCATCGACATACGCTAGATTGTTCGATCCATCAATCTCGAGTTCAAACGCATTCAAAAAGATTTTGGAGTAAGCATACCTCATTGTTTACTCATTGGCGCGAGCGTGCCAGGAACGGCCGGGTGTACCGCGCAGAACTGCGCAGTGTCGTGTTGCAATTGGGCGGATACCCAATCGATGGCGCCACGGTGCGTGCGAGGGTTGCCCGTGCATGGCTCTCCGTCAAATGGACACTGCTGCCGGGAGGTGCACCCTCGCTTTTTAATGTGCCTGAGTATGGCGACAAAACCATTATTAGCACTTACTACGATGCGCTCCAAAACCGGACTAAGTGGCCGGAAGGAATACGTGCTATGTTGAATCGCCATTGGATATCCATTAGGCGCATTGACGAAGTGAAGTCGGTTATTTATTGAGCGTGTATCGCACGCCGACAAAAGCCCTGATACCCTGATTGGGTGCGAACACGTAGGAAGGATCGAACGTAAGTGCATAAGGGTTTTGCGGTGTAGCCAGGGCGTTACCATTTTCATCGAAAGTAACTTCTTTGTCAAAAGGGTCGTGGGCACGCGCAATACTGTTGGCGGGCGGCGTATAGTTCAACAGGTTCTTTACTCCGCCGTACAAAGACCACGATGTGTTGAACTGGTAAGTGAGCTGGATGTTTTGAATGCTCCACACCGGCGACTCGGCGTCGCGCGGATCAAGGCCACTCAGGCAGGGGCAGGTCCATCGGGCCATACAGGTTGCCCGTATAATCGATGGTAAGTTTTTCGGGGAACGGGATACGAAATGGACCACACTGCTGTAAACCGTTCGGTAAGTAATTGGCGTTGTT
>JAAURZ010000095.1 GCA_012031955.1 Bacteroidia bacterium | reverse complement strand
TCGAAGCCGACGACGACTGACGGATATTCCGGGCCGGCGCCGTTTGCCCCGCTGAGTTGCACTTTCAAACATAGGCACACTATACGAACTATGTGGAACAACGTAACTTCTGTCTACAGGGCGCACTACAGCGGTGGCTGATGAGTGTCAGGCAGTGCACACCTCAAGCACGGCCACGTGGTGGACCACTTGTGTAGGCAGTCGTACGCTGACCTGTCATAGTCCAGCTCCTCCCCCTCCTCAAGCGCGTGTACGCCGGGCTTGAAAACCTGCATGCATTCGCTGCCTGCTGTGATGCCGTTGGGTGCATGCACCACTGTGCGCTGCCACCCTTCTGCACCTCCAAGCCTGCTGCTGCTGATGCAGACACCTCCTTGTAGCACACCAGGTATACAATACAGCCGCAAGGTCCCTATGTGGCATCATTGTACACGCTGTCCCAGCTCAATTGAATGAAAATGCCCAGTCAGTGCTTCTGTGTGATGCCAACTGTCGATGCGTCCACTCCTGGCGTGAAAATGCGAAAGTTGGAATAACAGGCCAGTAGCAACTGTGAGACACGATGATTCTGCACTTGCTGAGTTGCCAGGGCAGACAAAGCGACCACCTGCTGCGATGCGCCTCGAGGTTTGTCACCGTCGTCCATTTCCTCGTCATCGTCCGGAGCTTCCACATTCTGCAAACACAGCATCCCTCAACAACATACAGATGTCTGTGGAGCAACTGAAAACGCAACCGCGCGATGAAGACGACGAACTGTTCATGGATATAATCCAGCGGAACTCAAAGCGCATCAACGATCTCATTACAGAACTGCTCGACAGCTCGCGGCCCGCTGAAATGCTGCTGAAGAAAATAAACTTGCGCGACGTGATGGACAAAAGTATCGCAGCAGCCTTGGACCGTATTACGTTGCAGCGCATTAACATGAGGGTTAACTTTCCCGACAAGGCATGTTATATCCGTGGCGATGAAAACAAACTTGAGTTTTCCTTTCTCAACATCATTATCAACGCCATCGAAGCAATGAAGGAAGAAGAGGGCGAACTTGTGATACTCATCACCGACATGCAGCCTTACTACGTGGTTGAAATATCCGACAACGGGTGTGGTATTTCCGAAGAAAGTCTCGCCCATTTGTTTGAGCCTTACTTTACATCGAAGCGAAACGGAATGGGCCTGGGTCTGGCATCAACGCTCAACATATTGCAGGCGCACGGCGCTACCATCGACGTTGCTTCAAAGCAGAAGATTGGCACAACGTTTAGCGTCACATTCCCTGCCGACGCGATGAAGGCAGAACCGACAATGGAATCAGCTCATTGAATCCTGTAATCAATAAAGTATAAATGTATTTCCACACTGAAAACTTTACCGCGAAATATCACAAAATGTTTTTACCATCATTTGTGTACTTTTGTTTAGTTAAGCGTTACCACGTTTTATGCCCCGTATTGTAATAAGTTATTCACCAATGCTACAAAGACACACATGGGAAAAGTGTTCATTCTGGTGGCAGAAGACGATGCGACGATCGGTTTCTGATTCAGACAGCCTTTGAAGAAAAAGGGTATGCCGATAAACTTCAATTCGTAGAGAACGGCGTGGAGTTGCTTGCCTGTCTCGACTCCTTGAAACCAGTGACAACCGAAGTCGAATTTTCATGATTCATTCTGCTAGACCTCAACATGCCGAAAAAGATGGCCGCGAGGCGCTGAAAGAAATAAAGCAGCACGATGTATATAAGCGCATACCGGTCGTCATATTCACAACGACCAACAACGATGCGGAAATCCCTCGCTGCTATGACCTTGGCGCCAATACCTACATCGTGAAGCCCGCCAACTTCGAATCTCTGCTCACGGTACTCACTGACATCAGGAACTATTGGATACACACTGCGCGTGTGACAAGTTAGTGCATAATTATTGTGTAGAATATTCCACAAGACACAAGCAGCAGGCGTGCTTTTCAAATTGTCAATAATAGGGTGTCGAAACATCGATGTATTGATTTTGTTACCTATATTCAAAGACCGTTTGACAATTGCTATGCGTAAAGTACTGATCGTTGATGACGAGGAGGACCTCTGTACCTTGATGCGCTCGTACCTGAGCACGTTAGGATATGAAGTGAACATTGCGTCCACCTTGACGAATGGACTTGACCTCATGAAACGCCTGAAACCTGACATCATATTTCTTGACAACAATCTGCCCGATGGCACCGGGTGGGATCAGATTGAATCAATACATGCATTGCTGCCAAATTGTAAAATCAACCTCATGAGTGCATATCGAAACAAACCCGGCGAAGTGCAGGAGGTGGAGAACCTTAAGTACCTGGAGAAGCCGATCAGCTTATCGAAGCTGAAAGAGTTTCTGTAGGTACGATTCCGTACGCGCCCGCGCGAAGTTTTGTTGAGTTGTGAGGTGGAGGAAAATATCTACCCTAGTCTCTTTCACATCTTCGCGCTTCTTCAACTGTGCCGCAAGCACTTTCCTGTCATCCAGGAAAGATGATTTTACGCCGGAGAAAAGTGACTTCCACCAGAAATTGAACACGCCCTTTTGTTGATCTCGTCCGTATTGCACCAGGCCAATGTTGTTCTTGCCCGTCACCCATTTACCTTTGTTCTTCCTTATGAGGACGTTCAGTAGCAGCGTAACCAGGTCATCCTTGCCGTTCCTGTTATCATCCTTCAGCTTCACCACTTTGAGGTCTTCATAACTCAACTCAACCTGGCCATCGGAGCGATCGTTGTTGAACCAGAAATGAAACTGCAGCCGCGCGATGGTCCCGTTTTCTATTTTAACGCCCGTATGGGGAACCAGCATATCGTTGAGGTTTCCGATGGGAAAATTAACCATTGTACCCTCCAGCAGTGAGGCTTGGCATTGTTCGACAACCGGCCCTTAATGCGGATGAACCCTGTGTTCATAAACTTAGCTTCCGCCGCCAGCAAGGGCGCTGTTGATGAGTCGCTGGAAATATCGCGGAGCGTCGCGTGCAACTCATCGAAAGTAACAACGCCGGCGGTCGTGGCTTCCTCCCCTACCTCTTCATACACCACCCGGCTCGAATCAATCAGCAATGAGTCGATGTGCAAGTCGAACGGCACACGGCGCAAGAGTTCCACGGGCAACGGCTTATAGCGCAAGTCATCCGGCAGTCGCTTGTCCCTGTACGCATACAGGTTGAATTGCGTCGTAAGTTCATCGATATGCACCGACACGGCATCGCCAGCCACAAGCGTCAATCCCTTCCCTTTCAGCCCACGGGACTCGATCAGAAACTGATCAGACTCACGTTGCTTTTCGCGGAAACGAAGCGCGATCAAGGTGAGGGCGTAGCGACAAGGAATCAAGCAAAAAGGTGCCTGCCGCCGGATCTACCTCAATGGTCCCTGTTCTCACTATATAATAAGGAGTGCGCATAAAGACTGAATCGGTCGCGAACGTCGAGAAAGTCCACTGCCCAAGGGCGCTGTCCGCATTGCGCAGGCCGTCCAGTTTCAAACTCAGCCTGAGCACCGTTGAGTCTTTTTGAGCCGAGTCATACGAAATGTACAGGCCATTGACGATGTCGATCTTGCCGATGGCAATCTGACGTTGTACTCCCATGCCCGGGGAGCGGCTGGGCGAAGCGTCATGATACTTTCTAATTCGCGGTTCACCTACAATGATTTCGTCGATCTTTACCCGTTTGCGGAATATGAGTCCCAACACGTCGATGCCCGTGCCTTCCAGTGTTTTTACCTCCATTTTTAAATGACTGCGGTAATCGACCGACACTTGCTGCGCGGCAAGGATCCAGTGAAAAGATCGAGCGACAAGGTTTTGTATGAAAACGAAAAATGCTATCGTGGGGAAGCAAGCCTGGCCAACTGACGGTCTACCCTGCTTTTCACAAAGGGCCTGGCCGCAAGGCTTAGCAGTACACCTGCGATTACAGTTGTTCCGGCTACATAGTATAGGGGTCTTCGTTTCATGGCATTGGTTAAATGAAAGCCCCGGCGACTTGCAATCGCCGGGGCCAGGCAAATTCTAGAGCATACCCAATTCGCCCTTTTCAGCCAACCGTTTCATTTTCTTGTTCGCGTAAATGGCCACCTCCACACGTCTGTTTTGATCGCGGCCGTCCTCAGTGCCGTTGTCGGCCACCGGCTGTCGCTCGCCATAACCATCCGTAAGCAGCCTTCCACGTTCCACTCCCTGCGCGATCAGAAACGATGCCACGGACGAGGCGCGGTCCTCAGACAATTCCTGGTTGTACTGATTGGTACCCGTGTTGTCCGTATGGCCCTCTATTAACACATTGGTGTCTTCATACTTCTTGAGTGTTTCCGATAGTTCCACAAGATTGCCCCTTGTAGTAGTGTTGAGCTGCGACGAATTGAGCGCAAACAGCAACCCCGAATTAAACGTGATCTTGATACCCTCACCCACGCGCTCCACTGTTGCACCCTCGAGGTCGCGCTTCAGCTCATCGGCTTGCTTGTCCATCTGGCGGCCGATCAGCGCGCCGGCAGCGCCACCCACCGTTGCTCCAATGATTGCCCCGACGGCAGTATTACCTGATTTTTTTCCGATAATACCGCCCAATACACCACCCGTGCCCGCACCGATCACACCACCCTTGGTTGTGTTATTTGCCTTGCATCCTGAAAGTATGGCGATGACTACGATCATCAACGCACTTGCTAGTTGTCTGGAGTTCTTGCTTATCATGTTGTTAAATGGTTAAAGTCTTACAACTTTTTACAATCAGTCTACATTAGTAAAAAAATCTTGCCACGGCGCGTAAACGGCCACTCAACAGAGGATGCGCACTTGCATGAGGGCTGAGCCAGAAAATTATTGTGGAATAATTCCGCAACACAATTCCCAGAATGCTGTAGACCGTCCACCCCACCCGATGATATATTTGCATGTGATTGAAAAAGTTGTTTTATTTACTTAACAAAATATAAGGATATATATGTCTAAAGAATATTTGGGCGAATTCGAAGAACTGGTGCTCACGTTGGTGGGCGCGTTGCAGGAAGACGCTTACGGTGCCGCCATTGCCGACGAAATCGAAACAAGGCTGAAGCGAAATGTCAACCTCAGCGCGGTGCACGTGACCCTCTATCGTTTGGAAGATAAGGGGTACATCAAGTCGAAGTTCGGAGGGGCCACTAATGAACGCGGCGGGCGGAGAAAGCGCATTTACACGATCACCAATGCAGGCATGGCCACGCTGAAAGCAATGAAAGAAGTGCGTGTCGACCTTTGGAAGATGATTCCGCAATTGAAAATAACGAGCGCCTGACGGGCCTGCGCAAATGAGCAAAGCAAGTCAACTGCGTAATTCCGAACGGGCCGCCTTCCGGTTTCTCCGGTGGTTTTGTCCGCCCGATCTCCTCGAAGAAATCGAAGGCGACTTGCTGGAACGCTACGATCGCGATGCAGCAAAGGCTACCCCGGCGATTGCACACCGCAGACTGCTGTGGAACGTGCTCCGGTATTTCAGACCTGGCATACTATTACGACATACACTTTCCAATCCCATACCCACGCTCATGATCAAAAGCTATTTTACCACGGCAAGCCGCAGCCTGCGTGCGCACCGGTCGAACACATTCATTAATGTGGTGGGCCTTGTAGTCGGCATCGCATCGGCCATCATATTGCTAAGCATCATACGGTTCGAAACGAGCTTCGAGCATCAGCACACGGCACTCGACCGGATATACCGCATTGTGCGGGTGAGCCAGGTGGAAGGCCAGACGGAATATCGCACGGGCGTTTCCTATCCGCTCCCGCCTGTGATTGATGAAGAAGTGCCGCAGGTTGAGGTCATCACGTCGGTGCTGTATTGGGGGTGGGCAGGGATACAGGTTGATGTGACGGACGAGACGGGCAAGTCGCACAACAAATTCCAGGAGAACAGCGGATTCGCTTTTGTTGAACCGTCGTTCTTCAGCATCTTCGACTATGCGCACAGCGAGTTCCGTTGGTTGTATGGCAATCCCGAGTCGTCACTTTCCCAACCGGACAACATTGTGCTCACGCGCGACCTGGCCATGAAATACTTCGGCACCACAGATGCGGTAGGAAAGACTGTCCGCGTCGATAACGACTGGAACTGCAAGATTACAGGTGTCATTGAAAATATACCAGAGAACAGCGACTTCCCTTTCACTTTCCTGATGTCTTACGCCACGCTCAACCGCGACATCGGCCACCGCATGGACAACTGGTGGAGTGTTGGCGACAACGAGGCGTACATAAAATTAAAACCCGGCGCCACGTGCGAGGAAACTGACGCCCAGATCGAAAAGGCGCACGCCGCTCACACGCCCCAAGAACTCCACAGCTATCGCAAATACAAACTGCAACCCCTTGCCGAGCTGCACACAGACGACCGCTTTGGCAATTTTAACCAGCGTGTAGTGAGCCAGGAAAAAATCTGGATGCTCGCCGTGATCGCCCTGTTTCTCGTGCTGGTGGCATGTATCAACTACATCAACCTGTCGACAGCGCAATCGTCAATGCGGTCGAAAGAAATTGGTATCCGAAAAGTATTGGGCAGTTTGCGGAAACAACTCATCTACCAGTTCATGGCAGAAACGTTGCTGGTAACGCTGATAGCGTCGGCATGCGGGTTGCTTCTCGCCGAGGTTGCCTCCACCACTTTTCAGTCGTTGCTCAGCATCCCCACCCAGCGTCATATCATCAGCGATCCATTTATACTCAAGGCGCTGGGCATCATGGTCGTTGTGGTGAGCTTGCTGGCGGGTGTTTATCCGGCGTTTGTACTTTCCGGATTCAACCCCATTGCAGCAATCAAAACGAAGCTCGCAGGCCACGCGAGCAGGTTTCAACTTCGCAAAGTGCTCGTGGTGGCGCAGTTCTGCATCACCCAGTTTTGTGATGGGCACTTTCGTGGTGATGCAACAACTCGACTACTTCAACAATACGGATCTGGGGTTCGACAAGAAAGCGATCGTCAACATGGAACTTCAAAACACCGATCGTTCACAGCTTGGTACCCTTACATCATTGCTTCGGGCCGACCCTGCCGTCACCGGCCTCAGTGTCAGTTCCACCGTACCGTCCGGCAACAAGCGACCCTCGTCTTACGCCGATATACGGAGAAAGGGTGCCGCCTCCAACGAGGGCCTTGTATATGAATTCCAGTTTATCGATACAGCCTATCTCTCACTTTTTAATATCAAGCTGGCCGCGGGGCGCAATTTCACGCCTGGCGATACCAATCACGCCGTTATCATCAATCATACGCTCGCCATGAAGGCCGGCTTTGAAAGCGATGAAGCAGCCATCGGCCAGGAGATGATTGCCGATGGCAACCAGGCCATTCCCATCGTCGGCGTGGTGGAAGACTACCACGACGCGTCGTTGCATGGCGACATTGGCAAGATCGCCTTCTACTTCGGCGCGCGCGAACAAAATATAGTCAGTGTAAAACTCGGTGTTAGCGATCCTGCTTCCGTGCAGGATGCGGTGCAACGCTTGCAGTCGACGTGGAATCATACCTACCCGGGCGCGGCAATCTCCTACGAGTTCTTCGATCAGAAAATCGCGGCGTTCTATCGCGAGGAGGAAAAGTTCTCTAACCTGCTGCAGATTTTCTCGGGTGTGCTGGTGCTGATCGGATGCCTTGGCCTGTATGGTCTTATCGCATTCGTGATCTAACCGTCGCATGAAGGAGGTGGCTTTAAGAAAGGTAATGGGCGCAACACTGCTCAATATTCTCACACTCATAGGGCGCGAGGTATGTGTTGCTGATTGTAATCGCCTTTGCCATTG
>JAAURZ010000094.1 GCA_012031955.1 Bacteroidia bacterium | reverse complement strand
AGAATTCTTTTGTAAATGGTATCCGCACGAGGTGGCGTATGCCTTGCTCTTTGAGGAGAGCCGCCTTTTCCTCGAATGTGTTCAGTAGCTTGAGTGATTCATCTTCGGGATGCAGTACCAGGCGCGGATGCGGCCAGTACGTGATCACCACGGTTTCGCCGTTGTTCTTTTCGGCCATTTCTTTGAGCCGCGACAGGATCTTCTGGTGGCCCACGTGCACGCCGTCGAAGGTGCCGCTGGTAACTACTGCATAGTCAAGTGGCGTGAAGTCGTCGAGGCCGTGGTATATCTTCATGTTCGAAGTTTACGGCCTATTTTCGATTGCGTCAAGTGTTAAAGCGTCGTCCAGCCGGTAAGGGCCTATGCGTGTGCGGCACAGTTTGCTCATGTAAGCGACGTTGTCGAGGGCCAGGCCGAAGTCGCGCACGAGGCTGCGGACGTACGTTCCCTTTGAGCACACCACCCTGAAATCGACTTCGGGCTTGCGGATGGCTGTTATCTCGAATGCGGCTATTTCCACTTCCCTGGACTTGAGAGTCACTTCTTTTCCTTTGCGGGCGAATGCGTAGGCCCGCTTGCCATCAACTTTGATGGCGCTATGCTGCGGGGGCATCTGCGCTATTTTGCCTACAAAAGACCGGGCGGTGTGGTGGATGGCATCGTCGGTAATATGCGCAATGTCGCGGTGTGTGTCCACTTCTGTTTCCAGGTCGTGTGAGGGCGTGGACTCGCCGAGCACCAGCGTGCCTGTATACTCTTTTTCAAGCCCCATAAATTCTTCAATCCGTTTTGTCATTTTACCGGTGCAGATAATGAGCAATCCGGTTGCGAGCGGATCGAGTGTGCCGGCGTGTCCGATCTTTTTGATCTTGAGTTTGTAACGTAGTTTGTTCACCACGTCAAACGAGGTCCACGTGTGTGGCTTATCGATCAGCAGCACGCTTCCTTTGTCAGTCGTTTGCATTACACCACGGAGAGGTTGACGCCGAAGTAGTAGAGCAGAAGTACAAGCAGGCCGAAAGCTATCCGGTAGTAGCCGAATACTTTAAATCCATGTCTTGTGAGGAAGTTGATGAACGACCTGATGGCGATGATGGCCACTATGAAGGCGACTGCGTTGCCGACGAGAAGCAGGGTGATTTCGCCGGAGCCGAATGTGTGGCCGTCTTTGTAGAACTTCAGCATTTTGTACACGGTGGCGGCAAACATGGTTGGCACTGCCAGGAAGAAGGAGAATTCCGCCGCTGCTTTACGCGTGAGCTTTTGTGTGAGGCCGCCGATGATGGTGGCCGCCGATCTGCTTACGCCCGGTATCATGGACAGCGTCTGAAACAAGCCGATCTTCACAGCTACCGGATAGCTTACGTCGGTGTCGCCGGCACGTTCATTCTTTTCAAACAGTTTGTCGATGAATACGAGTATAACGCCGCCAGCCACGAGCATGTAGCCGACCACGTCCACTCTTTCAAGCAGCGCGTCAATGTAGTCATTCAACAGGTATCCGAATACAGCCGCCGGCAGAAACGCGACCAGCAGCTTGTAATAGAATTGCAGACTTTGGAGGAACCGTTTCCAATACAATACTACCACCGAGAGAATCGCCCCTAACTGAATGGCGACGGTGAACATTTTTGTGAATGGATCGGAAGCGATGCCCATGAAGGAGGAGCCCACAATCATGTGGCCTGTGGAGGAGATGGGCAAGTATTCCGTGATGCCTTCGATGATGGCAAGCACGATGGCTTCAAGTATCGACACTGCGTGTTTTTTTAGTGGCCGTTATTTCTGTGGCTTGCGAAGAATTGCCGCAATCTCGATAATGAAGCCAGCCATTACTATGGTGGGGCCGATGGTAAGTCCGAGCACGCCGAAACCGTATGGTTCGCCATCAACAGACATGATGATGAAGCCGGCAACAAGCACAACGAGCCCGATGACCATCCATTGATAGTTCCGCTTGCCAAAAGGAAGTTTGTTTTCCATGTTCAGGTATAAATTTCTGGAGTATTAATAGAGTTCATCGAGCGACATTCTCAGGTATCGTCGTATGCTGAAGAATGTGCTGAGCAATGCCACAAAAGCCCCGAGCACAAGCAGGGAGCCTGCGAGCATGATCATTTTATTTTGATCGTAGAGTTCTGAAAAGTCGGCAACGGCCTGCCCGGCATAATGGGTGGCGGTGAATAGCGCAGCGCTCGCGAGTACGCCTGACAAGACGCCATAGCCAATCGAGCGCACGAGGAATGGCCTCAGTATAAACCCGCTCCTGGCGCCTACAAGTTGCATGCTTCGGATAAGAAACCGCTGTGAAAACAACGCCAGCCTCAACGTGCTGTTGATCAGCAGCACAACCGTGAGCAACAAGAGGCAGACCAGCCCCACGAGGATAAGACCGATATTCGTCACATTCTTGTTGATCGATTCGATCAACCCTTCTATGTAAGACACCTCAAAAACGCCGGTCATGGCCTGGATTTCTTTTTTGATTTTTTCCATTTGCTCTTTGGAATGATACGTTGGGTCGATGTTCACCATGAACGCATCTTTGAGCGGATTTTCACCCATAAACTCTTTGAAATCCTCGCCGGTGTCCTTGATCATCTTTTCGGCGGCCTCGTCCTTCGAAACGAACGCGACGCCACGGCCCACGTCTTTATTAACAAAGTCCATCGACAGCAGCTTGTTTTTCTACCTGAAGCCGCTGTGTTTCAGTTACGGTTGATTTAAGGTACACCTGCATGCGTATATTTTCCCTCACGAGGCGCTCCAGTTGGCGCGAGTAGATGAGCAGGAGACCGAAAAGCCCAATTACAAACAGGGCCAGCGAGGTGCTGATGACGACGCCTATGGCTGGATATCCACCAAGTTTCTTCTTGCGAGCAGATTGTTCCATGATCAAGGTTCAAATATAGGTAAAACATCCAGACCGTGAAGGGATCACGCACGGAAGGCGCGGGCGGGCTCGTTAAAATAAAAGAAGCCCGGCACCATTGATGCCGGGCTTCGTGGTTTTGCACAGGTGCTTTGTATTAATTCCCCTATACTCCTTCAATTTCTTTATGAGCGCAGGGTCGGTAATGGCTTTAAGGGGTGTGACTTTAGTTTGAGATTCGTCCAACAGGTAGTAGTTGGCGTTGTAAAACAGGAAAATCGTGCGCTTGTCGTCACTGAAAAACTCCATGATTTCGTAGAGGTCTTTTTCAAAGGAGCCGTAGAGGAACAGTTTCTCGTTTTTAAAGCGATAGTGGAAGTTGTACTTTTTGTTGTCGCTGTCAATCTCCAATTGTACTGTAGCGTTCTTTGCCACAGGCGGCACATCGGCCGATGTCTCACCGTCGTTGCTCTCCTGATTCAGTTCTTTGGTCGGGTCGAACACTTCCAGTTTTGGCTGGTTGGTCGGGGCCGGACTTACGTTGGGCATTTGCACCTGATCCTTTTGCTTGATGGCAGGTTTGGTTGCTTGGGCCTCTTGCGGTGTCGCGTTGTTGGCTACCGCCTGTTCCGCTTCGCCTGTGGAGGCCGGTTGTGTTGCCGGTTGCTCAGCTGCCTGCGTTTGCTCGGGAGTTGAAGAGGCTGAATCGGCAGCGGGCACTTCTTGTGTGGTGCTCACTTGCTGCTGCGCGCCCTTCATCTTGTACAAATAATAGCCGGTGGTGATCGCCAGCCCTGAAGCCACGATCCATAACGCAACCTTCGCAAATCCGACGGACTGGCCACCGGTTGCGCCCGTAACGGGGATATTATTGAGGAACGACTTAAGTGCTGCTGTGCGCTGCTGGCGGATGCTTTCCACCAACTGCTGTTGCGTCCTGAACTCCTGCTGAAGTTCGGGATCCGATTCCATCTGTCGCTCGAACGCCGTCCTTTCCTCCCCGCTTAGCCGGTTCGACAGATAGTCGTCTAGTAATTCAAAGTCTCTTTCTAATGCCATGATCTAATCCAGAAAATCCCGCTCTGAAAATTGGGTTTTAACTAACTCGTCTAATTTCTTCTTACACTTATACTTCTTCGTTTTGGCGGTGTCTGTATTGGCAAAGCCAAGCTTGTCCGCTATGTCCTGCATCGACATTTCCTCAAAATAATAGTACATGAGGACCTTCTTGCAGGTTTCACCCAACTGGTTAATGCAGTGGGCTACTATCTTGTTTCGTTCTTCCGTTTCCGTATCCATAGAAACGGAAACATCTTTTTCTTCGTTCGAAAGCCGCTTTTTGCGATCCAGTTCCTTCCTCCACAGATTCTGACAAATGCTATAGATGTAGGTGCTGATTTTGGCGGTCATCACCAGGTTGCCTGAGGTGGCCTTTTGCCAAAAAACGATGAGGGCGTCCTGATAAATGTCTCTCGCTTCATCTTCTGTTCCGCTATTGGTGATCACCAACTTGGTCATCATCCGATAGTACTTCTTGTACAAGAACTCCAAGGTCTTTTCGTCGCCCTTACAGATGCGTTCAAAGATCTCTTTTTCGTTCATGCTTGAGCTCGACCTAAATACCATGCTTTGCGGTGCTGGTAACCTTACGGGTTACGGCGTTAAAATCGTTTTTTCGACAAAATATTGCCTGATTCTTTCAATTTAGCTTTTTCCAGGTCTGAGTCCGGTAGAAGGGACCCCCAATAGCCCCTCACTTTCAGCTCACCGTCCTCCAACCAAATGCGACAACGGTAAATATTGCCGCTGTCAGGGTCCAAAATCAATCCTCCGGCATACGCTCCCTTGTCGGCAGACATGCCGGCCAGTATCTCCATGCCCACGACTTTTCGATTGTGGCGTGGGTCATCTTCCGGGCACTGGTTGCATACGGGATCCGGATCGTCTCCTTTTTTTGTAAAAAGTCTGACAATTTTGCCAAAAATCTTACCCTCGCGCTCAAATATTTCCACTACGGATTTCTCCTCGCCGCTGCTGTCGTCTACTGTCTTCCATTTGCCCACGACCGACCCTTGCGACAGCGCAGTTTGCGACCACAAAAGTGCGACAAATACAAGAAGTTTGGGGGTATTCTTCACTGCCTGGGTATTGCGTGATGCGTTTAGCAATAATACGAAACCTGTTTATAAACTTTGGTATGTTTAAACAAGGGCTTCATAAAAAAAGCCCCTGTCAGGGGGCTTTTTGAACATTGGTTTGTATTGTCTTTATGGCTTTTCCACCGGTGCGTCCACTTTTTGCACCAGTTCCACCTTCACATTTTCCATCTCCTTCTGTGAAGTATCGGCCTGTTCCTTTGGAGCCAGGAACGGTGCAATCACCAGGGCCACCACAGAAATCAGCTTTAGGAGGATGTTGAGCGACGGACCCGACGTGTCCTTGAAAGGATCGCCAACTGTGTCGCCAACAACCGCCGCCTTGTGAGGCTCGGACTTCTTATAATATTTTTGTCCATTGATCTCGACGCCTTCTTCGAAACTCTTCTTGGCGTTGTCCCACGCACCACCGGCGTTGGACTGGAAGATCGCCATAAGCACGCCCGCCACAGTAACGCCGGCGAGCATACCGCCAAGCGCTTCTACGCCGAAGCCGGGCAGAAACGCGATGAGGACGGGGGCAACGACGGCCATAAGTCCGGGCAGCACCATTTCGCGGATGGCAGCTTTCGTCGAGATCTCGACGCACTTGCCATACTCCGCTTTTCCGTCGGCCTCATGGAAAGTCTTTTTGTCTTCCTCACTCCATTCTTCGATGCTTTTGTCGCCATTCCGCTTCATTACCGCAAGTGCCGCCTTCAAGGCAGGAATATTGTTGAACTGGCGTCGCACCTCTTCAATCATCGACATGGCGGCACGGCCCACTGCGCCCATTGCCAACGCCGAGAACACAAAAGGGAAGCATGCCTCCTATAAAAAAGACCTGCCATTACGTTGGCCTTCGAAACATCGATGGTCTTTACTTGTGCAGTAGTCATAAACGCGCCGAACAGCGCGAGCGCTGTGAGCGCGGCGGACGCGATTGCAAAGCCTTTGCCGATAGCGGCGGTGGTGTTACCCACAGCGTCCAACTTGTCGGTGCGCGAACGCACTTCCTTTGGGAGTTCGGCCATTTCGGCAATGCCGCCAGCGTTGTCTGAAATCGGACCGTAAGCGTCAACAGCAAGTTGAATACCGAGATTGGAAAGCATACCCACGGCTGCAATGGCAATGCCATAGAGGCCGCCAAAATAAAATGCGCCGATGATCGACACGGCGATGATGAGGATAGGAAGGGCAGTCGACATCATACCGACGCCAAGGCCGGCGATAATATTGGTGGCCGCACCTGTAGACGACTGTCGCACGATGGAGAGCACAGGCTTCTTACCCATGCCGGTGTAGTACTCGGTGATCAACCCCACAAGCACGCCACCCACGAGGCCGATAACGGTGGCCCAGAATACGCCCATGGCCGTGTAGTGGTTGCCAAGGTTGGGATCTTCCCAAGTGTAAAGCGGATCTTTGAACCACCATTCTGACGGCAGCATCCAGTTGATAATGAAATACGATGCGATAATCATGATGATAGAAGAAGCGAACTCGCCCATGTTGAGCGCGCGCTGCGGGTCTCCGCCTTCTTTCACTTTTACGAAGAATGTACCGATGAATGACATGATAATACCCACACCAGCCAGTGTGAGGGGCAGCAATACGGCAGACAAGCCGCCAAAGTTGTCGGTAAAGCCCGGCACCATGAAGGCAGCGCCAAGCACCATGGTGCCTACGATTGACCCCACGTACGACTCGAACAGGTCGGCACCCATGCCGGCCACGTCACCTACGTTGTCGCCCACGTTGTCGGCGATGGTGGCGGGGTTGAGCGGATGATCTTCAGGGATGCCGGCTTCCACCTTGCCAACGAGGTCGGCGCCAACATCGGCAGCCTTGGTGTATATGCCGCCGCCTACGCGCGCAAAAAGTGCGATAGAGGATGCTCCGAAAGAAAAGCCGGTGATGATGGTGAGTACTTTAAGCAAGTCGGCCTGTGTGTGAATAGGGTAGATTGTGGAATAGGTGATGAGCAACGTGCTGAGGCCCAGTACGCCGAGGCCCACAACGCCCATACCCATTACAGAGCCGCCGGTAAACGCAACTTCCAGGGCACGGCCCAGGCTGGTGCGTGCTGCATTTGTTGTGCGCACGTTGGCTTTGGTAGCTACCCGCATGCCGATGAATCCGGCAAGGGCAGATGTAAATGCGCCAAGTACAAAGGACACGGCCACCAGGGGCGAAGAGGTTTCGCTATCGGCGGAAACGCCCAGCAATACCGCTACGCAGGCCACAAAAATGGCCAGCACGCGATACTCGGCTTTTAAGAAGGCCATAGCCCCCTCGGCAATGTGGCTGGCAATTTTCTTCATTTTGTCGGATCCGGCATCCTGTTTTTTAATCCAGGCACTCTTCCAGATCACGAAAAGGATTCCCAGCGCTCCCAAGGCGGGCAACAAATACAGAATTTTTTCCATGATGATTAAAGTTTTCAAATTACAATGTCGGCAAAAACCGACCAGGCTAGTTGATTAAGACGGTTTTTAAAAGTTCCGCAAAGATAGTAGAAGTCCCAAAACACACAAGAAGAAGGCTTGACGTCGCCTTGTTTCGTTGTCTTTGCTCTGTAGGGGTTTTGCCGGTCTGTGGGAATAGACACCCGGCTATCGCACCAAGTGGCGGTTGGTACTGCTTCCGTCACTCAAACACCATACATTCCTTTGAGTGCCTGCCAAAGCTGCTTCTTGCAGGCGTCGTCCAACTTTGGCAACGCATCGGATGTGAGTATCGTGAAGTCGCCGATGTTTTCGGGGTGATAGGGGGCCGTAGAGGGCACCGTCTCGGCGCCAAAGTTGAGTACATCGGCGCCTTTGTAACCGGATAGCGTCTGGAAGTCTACACGCGCCTGCGAT
>JAAURZ010000093.1 GCA_012031955.1 Bacteroidia bacterium | reverse complement strand
GAAGGCTGCGGAGCATCGTGCTCGTCGTGGACACGGTTCTTCAACTACTCCACCACATCCGGCAACTACCTGGAAGTAACACAGGTGATCGATACCACGGGACGTTTCCGACAGATGGTGCTGAAAGATAAAGATACCGAGTTTGAAAAGAGGCGAAATGAACTGCGCAAGTTGATGAGCGACAAATCGTCGGGTGTGGACCAGGATACTTTCGACTGGGTTGCGCAGCAAATGGATGAATGCAACCGCGCGTTTACGCTCGAAACATTTTCGCTCCATCCCGACCGGCTGGAGATCATTGCCTACTGCGATCTTCCCAACGCGATCAAGAACCTGTCGCCCAACATAAGGCTGCCATATAAATATGCGGACGTAGCACCATACATGCGCGTGAAAGTTCGGTGACGCCTCAACTGTTGACAATGAACGACGATCTCTATTTTCGAATCAGGTTTGCCACTGCTGCGGATGCGTTGGCGCTCGCTCGATTGCACGTGGAAACCTTCAACGAATCACACGGTGACAGTCCGCCATTGCATGTGCGAGAGCGACAATGGACAGCGCCCTGTGTACGTTGGCAAAAGAGTTTGTGAAACGCGGCGTGTACGCAATGCTGTTATTTGGTGGATACACGCAATCCCTCGAATGGATTTTATGAACACCTGGGTGGCGAACGGCTTTATGCAAGCAATGGCGAATTTCACGGCGGCTATGCATGGAAAAACTTAAATGAATTGATCACACAATGCGACAACCCATAGACAACGATGAAGAAGAGTCCATCCGCGAAAAGCTAACGGACTGGCTGCCGGTAGTATTGATACTCGGCGGTCTTGGCTTGTCGAAGCTGGAGATTGCCGGGGGCGACATCGCCATGAACGCCGGATTTCTGGCCTACGGTGTTCTTGGCCTGATCGATTCATTCAAGAGAAAGTATCACGTGGGTTTTTCGTGGAAGTATTTGAAAATTGCTGCGCAATTGGCAGTGACGGTGCTCGCCTTAAAAAGCTTCATGCTCGGCGGCGCCATGTGGTACGTGCTTGCCTTATTGCTCCTGGATAAGTTGATACTCACGCCCGGCAGGCTTGAATCGGGAGAGGAGCAGCGCCAGTAATCTTGGACCTAAGTGTCGACCATATGCCGCAGTTGATGCGATGCGCTGCGTGGCGAGATCGTCAAAGTGACAAGGTATGCGTTGATCGGCTTTGCCGTTTTCCTGTACTACGCGAGATAACAGAAGCAATCAGGCGGGCGAACCTGTAATGAATTCGTATATTCATCGCCTGAAACACCAACCCTAGCTACGCATGACCAAAGCATTGTTTTTCATTTGCATATTCGCGTCGGCCGCCGCGTTTGGACAAAAGGTAGAATATTCGCTATCAATTCCAGGCGACACCACGCAGCGCTACTACATCACGGTGATTCCGGAGGGAATGGTGGTGGGATCAATCCTGTTGCTTCCGGGTTTTGGCGAATTGCCCTCGCAGACACTCGTCGAATCGGAAATTCCCATGCGCGCCAGCAAAGCCGGTTACATCACCATCATCCCCGCATTGGGTGACTGGTCGTTCTTTTACATAGACGATGACTCGCATGAAAAACTGCGGGTGTTCATTGACGGAATATTTTCGAAGTACAAACTCAATGAGGATACTTTTTTTATTGGCGGCCATTCATTTGGCGGAACCATGGCCATGCAATACACACGGAAAGCCTATTCAGAAAAATCTTTGCTAAAGCGGCCTGCGGGCGTATTTGCCCTCGATCCGCCGCTTGACATTGAGCGCCTTTACGATTGTATGACCACCACCAACCGGCCCGACAAGAACCCCGTGTCTGTACAAGAAGACAACTATGTGACAAACCGTATTCGCCAGGTGTTTGGAACCGATCCTGTGAGCGACCGTGAGTTTTTTTGGAAAGTGTCGCCATACGCCAACACCGACCCGGCCCACGCGTCGTTGAAAACTTTGATGAACGTGCCCATTCGGATTTACAACGAGCCGGACATCAATTGGTACATAGACAACCGCCATATCGACTACCGCTGTATCAACGCGATTGACAGTGCCGCCATGATCAACTGGCTGCGCGCGCGCGGGAACACCAAGGCGGAGTTGGTTACAACCAGCGGAAAGGGCTACCGGAAAACCAGGAACATGCGACATCCGCATTCATGGAGCATTGCCGATGCAGGGGAGCTTGTAGCCTGGCTCGGAGTCACCAGCGGGCTGCGGACTGACGAGCATGGTGTTTAAGACCTGTCGCGCTACTCGGCCCGCAATGAATGCACTGGGTTGATGGAACAGGCCCGCAAAAGTTTGACGCTGATTGTGACCAGCGTGATTGCGAACGCCCCGACGCAAGCCAGCGCGACACCGACTGCAGATACTTGGGTGTGATACGCAAACGCATTCAACCACGGCTGTAGAAAATAAATAGCCACAGGCACGCCAATAAGACACGCGACACCGACGAGCAGCATGAACTCCCACGACATCATTCGCCAAAGGTCTGCCACCGACGCGCCCAATATCTTGCGCACGCCAATTTCTTTCTTGCGCTGTTCCGCCATAAAAGAGGCCATGCCAAACAACCCGAGGCAACTGATAAAAATAGAAAGCGAGGCGAAAGCGCCGGCAAGTTTTCCGATTCGTTCTTCGGACGAGAACTTGGCCGCAAATTCCTGGTCGGTGAACTTGTAGTCGAACGGTGTATTGGGGAATAGCGATTGAAATACTTTCTCGGTGCGCGCGAGTGCTTCGTGTGTGCTCAATGCCGGGTTCAGCCTGATGTTGATCCATGTGTTCATGGTGTAGTCCAGCCAGAACACGGTTTGCTTTACTGGTTCGTAGGGCGAGCCGATGATCATGTCCTCAATCACGCCGATGATGGTGTAACGTTTGTCGTTCCATACTATTTCTTCGCCCACAGGGTCGGTTAGTCCCATCTTGCGTGCCGCCGACTCGTTCAATACAACTGCCGCGCTGTCCGTGGAGTGTTCACGCGAGAAATACCCTTCCCCTGGGTGAAAATGCCATCCCATTGTTTTTCCAAAATCGTGCCGTAACGGCCATCGTTACGAAGTCGTCGAACTGGTCGGGGTGTTTGCCTTTCCATGTGATGCCTGTGCTGTTGAACCACACTTCCGTAGCAGGGCCCGACGATTCCGCCACTTCCTCCGCAGCCCCCGTCGTTTTCAGTTCTTGCTTCAGTGTCTCAAACTTGCCCCAGAATTCGGGCGAAAGTTTCCGCGCCATAATCAGCCCGCTTCGGTCGTATCCTATGGGCCTGTTTTTTGCAAATTCGATTTGCTGCCACACAATCATGGTGCCGATGATGAGCGCCACCGATACGGTAAATTGAAATACCACCAGCGCGCGCCTGGGCACAGAAGCAAATCGCCCCCGCCTTGAATGTACCTTTCAAAACCTTGACAGGCTGGAACGACGACAGGTACAAAGCTGGATAGCTGCCGGCCACCATACTCGTTGTTAGAATCACTCCGAACACGATCAGCCAAAGGTACGGGCTCGACCAGGGAATGCTGATCTGCTTCGCGGCCAACTCATTGAACAGCGGCAATACGGACGAAACAAGTGCTATGGTGAGCAGGAACGCAAGCACGACCACAATGAACGATTCGGACAGGAACTGATAGATGAGTTGCACACGCATCGACCCAACGGACTTCCGGATGCCCACTTCTCTGGCGCGGTTCTCCGATTGCGCCGTGCTCAGGTTCATGAAATTGATGCAGGCCAGCAGCAATACAAAAAAACCGATTGCGCCAAACAGCCAGACGTACTGCGCCCTGCCGCCTGTCTCTTCTCCGTTGTACCATTGCGAGTGCAAATGCCAGCGGCTCATCGGCTGGATAAACAGCGCAGGCTGTTCCAGCGCCGCGCGCTCTTTGGCGAGGTGATCGTACTTGATGTTCAGTATGCGCTCGTTTACATCCGCCAATTCGCTTTGTGGTTCGAGCTCCACATACACGTTCACATTGGCGGTCCAGTCCTGTTCCTGCGCGCGCATCCAGTCATTGACAGCGACCCAGTAGTCCCAGGTACCAATGAAGTCGAGTGTGTGAAATGCCGAGTTGTGTGGAATGTCTTCATAGACACCCGCTACCTTTAAGTCAATTGCGTTGTCGATGCGCACCGTGCTGCCGATTGGATCGTCGTCGCCAAACAACGCCCGCGCCGCGGAGGCGGAAAGTACCGTCGAACTGGGATCATCAAGGCTATGCCACGAGCCCTTCACCATCGTCAATGACAACATCTCCAAAACGTCGCCGTCCATGAACGTACCATTGCGAAGAATTTTCTGGTCGTCGATTGCCAATATGTGATCACCTTCCCACCAGCCGCGCACCACGTGCCTGAAGTCGGAACCATACGTGGACTTGAGTTCCTGACCGAGCGGTATGGGAGCCGCCGTGGTGGTAACAACTTCATTGTTTACCGTGTTGTGCTGATACACGCGGCCGATGCGCCCGTAATTGTCGTGACTGGAATTGAATGTGAGCTCATCATACACCCACATCCCTATCAACATGGATACACTCATGCCAAATGCCAGGCCGGTTATGTTAATGACTGCGTAGCCCTTTTTTCTGAGCAGACTGCGCAGGGCCACTTTCAGGTAGTTGGTGATCATGGTCTCGTTGGTTTGTGCAGCAAATTCAACTTGTGTGCCATGTAAGAGTACGCAAAACGACTTGCTAATCACGCTGGCAGACGATGCCTTGCGCGGTAATGGGACCTGTTTGTGCGTTGGTGGACAATGTCTCTGGATTCAGGGATTGCGGCCGTAAGGTGTTGGTTCGCTAGTTTCATATCGCCATTTGTCAAGTAGTATAAGGGAGCCCATCCATTCATTGCAGGAATGCAGTGCAGGGGATGGGCTTATTTTTTGCCTGTGCGCAATTGGCGAGGCGTTTGCAGGAGGTATTCAGACTGAACCTGCTTCTTCCTGGAGCTTGAAGTAAACGAAAAATGAGCTGCCGGCATGTGGCGTGCTCACCAGTTCTACTTTTCCTCCCATTGCTGTTTACCTGGCTTTTTACGAGGTAGAGCCCCAGTCCCTTTCCCTCCACGTTAAAGTGAAAACGTTTGTACAAGTTGAAGATGTTGTCGCCGTGTTTGTTGAGGTCTATGCCTTGTCCGTTGTCACGCACAACAAGGCACAGGTAGTTGTCTTCCACACGCGTGCTCACGTGGATGATGAGATCGCGCGACGCCGACCGGTACTTGATGGCATTGCTGATAAGGTTGTACACGATGCTCTCCACATAGGGCGACACGGCATGCACGGTGTTGCCGGCGGCGAAATCCTGGTACAGTCGTGCGTGCGCATCGGTGAATTCTTTTCCAATGCTTTGCATGTGCGGTCGAGCGCAAGCGAAAGGCTTACGGCTCCATACTCGAGGTCGTTGTTTTCTCTAACCTCCAGTATCTTGCCGAGGTCGCACACCACTGCGTCGAGCTCTTTGGTGGAATGCACTATTTTTTCGATGATGATTTTGGAGTCTTCGCTGTCATGGCTTAACTGCAGCAGGTTGCCGAGACCGAGAATGCGGGCGACGGGCGAGCGAAGATTGTGTGCGGTGATAAAGCCGAATTGCTTGAGTTGGTCGTTGTACTCCGTCAACTCCTGGTTGCTGCGACGCAGTTCCTGGGTGCGAATGTTTACAACCTCTTCGAGCCTTTCATTTTCTGTCTGAATTTCCTTGTTGTGCCGGGCAATCGTGTCCTGTGCTTTTTAGCAATTTTCAGATTTTGTAACTCGAGCGTGTCTCTGCGCAGCGATTTCTTCCTGTCTTGTTGCAGCAGCTCTTCGTTTTGCGTCGCTTATCTCGCTGTTCTGCATTTGCAGTTGTGTGTTCTTTCCTTCAATCTCATCGCGCTGCAAGGCTATGAGCATTGCATTCTTCTTCTGGCGCCGATAGCTGATAATGAAATGGGCAGTCAGCAGCGATACCAGCAACAGCACAACAACGGCGGCTGTAAACAACGTGCGCTGAAAGGCGATGTATGATGCCTTCGCCTCGTTCTCTTTAGTCAGCAATTCAATTTCCTTCTGACTTCTCACCATTTCGTATGCGCTGCGCATGCGCGCCACTTGCTCTACCTGGAGTTGCTTCAGTTGATCGTTGCTTTTCTCTGCGTACGTCCTTTGCGATTCCAACGCTTCGCGAAACTTGCCTTGCGCAGCCTCTACGCTGGAGCGCACGCGCCAGTAGGTGACGGGCAAGGTACCTTTCGCCACGCCGTTGAAGTATAGTGCCGAGTCGAGGTATAGCACAGCGTTGGGTACATCATGCTGCAGCAGGAACAAATCCGACAGGCTTATACATCCGTTCCGTGCCGATTCCCAGATATGGTGCGTGCGGCTCACACGAATGTCGGTAAGCAGCCCTTTCAAAGCATGCCTTGTACCTGCCCTGGCGCGTAAAAACGATGGCTTCATTGCCACTCAATATGCCTACCCACTCTTCGTCGCCGGTATGTCGTGCTATGTTCATTGCGATGTTGTAGTAGTGGATAGCGGAGTCGTAAGCGCCCAGTTGCTGAAAGGAGAGGCCAACAGCGTTAAATGCGTTGATCATACCGCGACGCCTGTCTACATCGGGCATAGGCCCCAGGTAAGTGGCTCCCACTTGATCGAAGAGTTGTTTAAGCAAAGGTGCGTTGCGTTGCACCTCCTCGTGGTTGGAGGTGCCATAGTACGCCGGAAGCATGCGACGCAGGGTTTCAAGCCTGAGTGAGTCGTGGTGTATTTTTTCGGAGATGTCGTACACCTCCAGGAATGCGCCGATGGCATCGGTGTAGGATGAGCGCTCCTGGAGGAACGCGCCCCAGGTTTAGCAGCGCGTGCGACAGTGCCGTGGTGTCGGCCCGCCGCGCGTAGGCTGCGGCGTCGTACAAATACTGCAAAGCCTGGGGTGGTGCGGTGGTCTCCATCGCCCAACTGAGGGTACGGTATGCAAATATGCGCTTGCGCGGATCGTCGTTGCACGCGTCGAGTACTTTTTCTTCGTACTGCTTGATTTGATCGGGTGGAAGTTTTCGCAGTTCCGACCCCAGCCTCCCAAAGAGTGGTTCAAGTGCCGAAACACGCGCGGTGCCGATCTGATTGATCAGGCTATCGACAGGCGTTTGCTTAGTGTTCGCGCCAGCGGTACCAACTGCGCAAATGAGCAAGACGAACAAAGAAGGCCGCGCTGCCGCGCAAGACCTGCCCGGTCTGCCGCAGGACCTCTCTGTGGCGAAAGAAATGGGCGCGCGACTGGGACCGGGTGCTCTACTGCTCGGATGCCTGTCGCGGCCGCAAGGCGGCGGCGGGAGAAGCTCGTGACCGTCACGGCGCATGAAGGCGGTTGTCTGTGCGGCACCGTCCGTTACCGGGCCGAAGGCGCCCTCGGCCGATCGTCGTCTGTCATTGCGGTCAGTGCCGGCGCATCCATGGCGGCCCCGCTCCCTACACTGCGGTGCCGGCGCGACAGCTCCGGATCGGCGATGGCACCGGGCTCGTCTGGTACGAGTCCTCGCCCGGCATTCGCCGCGGCTTCTGCCGCCTTCCGAACGCGCGCGACGGACATCCATATCGAGCCGAAAGCCGAAGTCTACGCCCTGCGTTTTCGAATCGACGGCCAGCTGCATCCGGTCGGCGAAGTCACCGCCAAGATGGGCATCGCCATCCTGAACGTCTTGCCGTGGTTCTCCATGAACGCGCTCGGACAGTGGCTGATCGAGACCTACCCCGATCTGGTCGCGATCGAGGAGTGGTTCACGCCCAAGGACCTGCAGACCGAGATCATGAGGAAGGGCATCCGGTGACCGGCGCGCCGGCCAGGTTGCGGCTGCCGACCGCGCTGACCATTGC
>JAAURZ010000092.1 GCA_012031955.1 Bacteroidia bacterium | reverse complement strand
AGATCAATACGCTCCCTTCATAGCCATTTTCTTAATCATCGCTATTTTTGTGACCGGATACCGTGTCGCGAAACGTTCGCACACATAGTTTTGTGTTCGCCCAGCGGATTGAACAAGGCGGCTGTTCGCTGCAACGGTATAATGCCAATACAATCATGTGAGACGTACCATTCTATTATACGGGCTTTCGCTGGCCGCACTGGTGTTTCTGCTTAAAGTGGCAGAGTATCGGTATTTTGTGCGCGACTTGTCGCTGGAATTTTACCTGGGGCTGATAGCACTTTTGTCGACCGCCATGGGAATATGGGTTGGCTTGCGACTCACACGCAAAAGGCAGGCACAGCCACCACCTGCCGGCGTTTTCCAAAGAGACGCCGCGGCCCTGACGACCACAGGCATCAGCAAGCGTGAGTTCGAGGTGCTCGAGCTGATGGCACAAGGCCACACCAACCAGGAAATTGCCGACAAACTGTTTGTGTCGCTCAATACCGTGAAGACCCACAGCGCAAACCTCTTTGTGAAGCTTGAGGTAAGCAGGCGCACACAAGCGATCCGCAAAGCGAAGCAATTGCATCTTATTCCCTAGTACTTACGGGTGATTTGTCATAAATTCTCATGGAATCATCCTTTCGGGTGAACCGTAAATGCGCGCTGCGCGCGTACTTGCCCGAAAAACACAACATCTATGAAACGAATCATACTTACATTCGGCAGCATCGGCGGGTTGATCGTCGCCGGCCTCATGCTTGTCAACGTGTCGATCCTTTCCCGGTACCCCGACCTGGCCAGCGGCGAAATCGCCGGCTCGTGTCATGATCATTGCCTTGTCGACGATCTTTTTTCGGAATCAAATCCTACCGCGACAATCACCAGGAGGGCGCCATTACTTTCGGCAAGGGTTTCCTCGTCGGGTTGCTCATTGCGCTGCTGGCCTCAACGTTTTATGTGGTAGCCTGGGAAATATATTTCAACGCTACCGACCAGCGGTTTGCAGAGCAGTACTATTCTCAAACCGTAACCGACATTCGCGACAGCGGATTGCCACAGCCGGAGGTTGACGCCAAGGTGAAGAAAATGGAAGACATGCGCGACCTATATGTAAACAACGCGCTCTTCCGCCTGGCCATTACCTACATGGAAATTCTGCCGGTAGGTCTGCTCATCAGCCTCATCAGCGCCGCCGTCTTGAGAAGAAAGGAAGTCTTGCCAGCTTAAGTTTCAGCAACCTGACAAAGCCCGACAAATTCCATCTGTCGATTGAACATAAACTACTATCATATGAAGAAAAGAGTAACAGGAATAGGAGGTGTGTTTTTCAAAGCCTCGGATCCGGAAAAAATTAAAGCCTGGTATGGCAAACATTTAGGACTTGAGACTCACCCATACGGGGCGACGTTTCGTTGGCTCGACCCGGAAAACAGGGATGCCGGCACCCTCGCGCGAACGGAGTGGAGCCCATTTGCCGACGACACCGGGTATTTTGCGCCGAGTGAAAAACCATTCATGATAAACTACCGCGTCGAAAATCTCGAAGAACTGCTTGCCGTGCTAAAGGAGGAGGGAGTTACCGTGGTGGGAGAGATGGAGTCGTTCGAGTATGGCAAGTTCGGTTGGGTTATGGATCCCGATGGCAACAAGATCGAGTTGTGGGAACCGATCGACGATGGTTTTGGCGGTGGGTGAGCGCGTTGCGCAACGTTGTGGCCGGCTAAATGATCGCAAATGGACACTTTGTTTGCAGTAATGAACAAGGGATGAAATTCTTTCGACGAGAAAATCAATCACTGGCACATCAAAACTACCGCTTACATCAATGAATGGTTTTTTTAAGAAAAAGGAAAGGACAGACAAAACGACTGGTATTGTAATTGCGTTAGTATCGCAAGCGTTTCTAATCAAAAAGGGTCAACCGGTTCTTTCATCATAAGGTTTAGGTTAGGATTTGGAAGACCCTTTTACCTCCCCCCGTCGATTGGGGGAGAGCCCTTCTCAAAATTTAATAATAAACGTAGTTCCCTTGCCTACCGCGCTGATGGCGCTGATGGAACCGCCCAGTGTTTCAACCTGGGTCCTCGTGAGAAAAAGGCCTACGCCTCTCGCCTCCTTATGATCATGAAAGGTCTTGTGCAGCCCAAAGAGTTTGTCGCCGTGCTTTTCCATGTCAATACCCTGACCGTTGTCAGACACGTGCAACTCAACGCGGTCTTTGTGCACCTTTGTTTCGAAATGCACGGCCGGTTTGCGTTCGGGGTGGCTGTATTTGAGGGCGTTGCTTAGCAGGTTTTGGAAGATGCTTTCCAGGTATGTTTTGGAGTAGCTGATCTTGGGCGCCGCGTTGAAGTCGAACGTGACGGTGGCGCCCGATTTGATAAGGTCGCCCTCCAGCGATTGCACTACCTTGTCGAGCACATCCTTGAAGCGCAATTCCACCTTGTCGTGATGAGAACTTTTCTTCATGCGCAGTGTGTCCATGAGTTCGTTCATGGTCTCACCCAGATTTTTTGATACATTCTTCAGCTTGTCGAATATAAGTTCGTAGTCCTCGCGACTGCTCTTCTCGTTGATAAATGAAATGAGCGATTGTATGTTTGCCACCGGCGACCGCAGGTTGTGCGAAATAATGTGAGCGAACTCATCAAGTTGCTGGTTTTGCTCCTGAAGTTTCAGGGCAATTGATTCGAGGTTCTTCTTCGAATATACGAGTTCGCTTTCGGCACGTTTGCGCTCGGTAATGTCGATGGCCGACGCATACACCAGTTGCTGGTTCTTGTCGCCGTACGACGTCCAAAGCAGCCACCGGTAAGTACCGTCTTTGCATAGGTAGCGATTTTCAAAATTGAATACCTCCACGCCTTCCACCACGTCGCGTGCTACTTTTTGCGTGACCTCACGATCCTCGGGGTGCACAAACTCGATGAAAGGTTTCGAAGTGATCTCTTCGGCTGTCCAGCCGAGCTGACGCTCCCACATCGGGTTCACTTTCCGGAAGTATCCGTCGAAGTCCGCCACAGCATTGAGCGTAAGCGTATAGTTGAATACCCGCGAATGTTCGTCCGACATCTGCCGGAGCCTGTCTTCGGCAAACTTCTTCGACGTCACATCGCTCAGGTATCCTTCGATCATGATAAGCTGATCTTCAAAATACACACCGATGCCGTGCTCTTCAATCCACCGCCACTCGCCCGATTTATGTTTGATGCGGTACATTAATTCGAAGCTGGTGCGGCTCGCCAGCGCCTTGTCCACGATTCTTGTGATCTCCTCCGCGTCGTCAGGCGCATACAACATCGGGAAATGCACTTTGCCTCTCAGGAATTCGTCTTTGGAATATCCCGTCACTTCTTCCACCTTGTCGTTGAGAAACAGCATCGAGTAATTGTCATCGTTGCTGCACAGGTAAACTACACCAGGAATATTTTCGGCCAGCAGCCTGAATTTCTGTTCGCTCTCGCGAAGTGAGAACTCGGTCAGCTTTCGGTCGGTTATGTCACGTACCGACGCCGAGATGCGGTTCAACGAGTCGCCGTTCCTGTTGCGAATGAGAGAGTACTTTACCACAAACCAACGAGGGTCGTTGGCCATGGGCGATTTGTACTCAAGTGTTTGAGGCTCGCCCGTGCTCAGCACCTTGTGCCGCATCTCCTTGAATGGCCTGTCTACCTCCTCACCGAAAATGGACGCAATGGATTTGCCTGTCATTTCGGACGAAGGCAACGGCAGGTTCTTGCTGTTTCGCGCCCACACGTTGAGGTATACGCCGTCGGCGTCGATCACGAATACCGCCTCGTCAAGGGCTGTGACCAATGCCTGCAAATTGGCTTCCGAATCCTGAATGATGCGCTGATCGCGTCGCTGCACCGAGATGTCGGTCGCGATAGCCGCATAGCCGAGCAGTTTGCCTTGTTCGTCGGTCAGCGTGGTGAGAGACACAACCACGGGGAAGCCGGTGCCGTCTTTTCGCACATAAGTCCATTCGCGACGGTCGGCAGCCTGGTTTTTTTTCACTGTGGCAATGAGGGCGTCAAAGTTGGGTGCCACCGTTATGCCCAATTCATGCGTAAGCTGCTCCGACCGCTGAATGAGTTCGTTCAGATCGTGAAAGATTGTAAGGGACGCCTTGCCTATTACGCTGTCGGCATCGTAGCCAAGCAACTGCTCGGCCGCGCGGTTGAAACTGGTGATAATGCCGCTAGGTCCCGTGGAGACGATCGCAAGCTCTGTCGCGCTGATAATAGCTTCCTGAAGCCGATAGGCTTCTGCCAGCGCGTTCAGAAACTTGTCTTCCTGAACGAATGACTTGTTCGACTGGAATTTATCCATGTATGGCGGATTGGATGAGGCTCCGAACCTTCTAAAGTTAAGGCTTAGGGCTGTCTAAATCATAACAAAATTGCAATTTCAAACGAGGGGGTCCCTAAAAACGATACTGCGGCTATTTTATTTCGAACCACGTTTTACATCAGTGGTCTTTCCCGAAGCCACGTTGTCGCCGGGCTTCGAATACCACGACGGCTGTGGCCGTTGAAACATTCATGGAATCGACTTTCCCTGCATGGGGATGATCACATTTGCGTCAACTGTTTTCAGTCCAGGCGTGTGTGAGACCGGTGGCCTCCGTTCCCATCACGATGCCGCACGGCCCGGTATAGTCGACTTCATGATAGGCTGGCCGCATCAAGGGAGGTGCAGTAAACTGCTATTTTATGTTTCCGCAGCCACGCCAGCGCTTCGTTGGTGCTACACGACGCTACAGGCACGGTGAAAACACACCCGACGCTTGCGCGTATTACGTTGGGATTGTAAAAATCCGTGTGCGGGTCGCAGATGATCAGTCCGTCAGCCCCGGCGGCATCGGCCGTACGCAGAATGGCCCCCAGGTTGCCCGGTTTTTCAACCGACTCTATTATAATGAGCAGCGGGTTTGCGCCCACGCTGAGATCGGCCAGCGAATGGCGACGTTGTGCAGCCACCGCGATGATGCCCCCGGTGCTCTCGCGGTAGGCAACCTTGTCGAACACGGCGCGCTGAACCGGAATGAGCAAGTCCTGCCTTGGCACCAGGTGCGCGGCTTCTTCTGCAGGCGTAATATCGGGACAAAAGAACAATGTCCGGAGTTCGTACCCTGCCGCTATGGCCAGACCCAGCTCTTTAAGCCCCTCAATTACAAACACATCATCTTCGCGACGATCGCGCGCTTTCTGGTACCCAAGCAGTTGCTTGATCTTCGGATTCGCGGCACTTGTAATAATGTGATGCATCGGCATTCAAATTACTGTCATTGCGACCTTTCAGCCAAATTGATGCGCTAAAGTTTGGCGCGTCAACGAGCAAGTTACACCATTGCCTTTATCTTTGGTGACATAAAATGGACGTACAAAAATTGTTCAGACCGGCGATTTGATAGTCAGCCGGCCATTCCAGAAAATAAAATTGAGATGAAACTGCTGCATCCTTCTTCGTGGAAAGACTATGAACTTATCGACTCCGGTGCATTCGAGAAGCTGGAGCGATTCGGGAAGATCGTGCTTATTCGCCCCGAGCCCCAGGCCATCTGGCCCAAGGTACAGAGCGACAAGGAGTGGAAGGCGAGGGCCACCGGCAGGTTCGACCGCGAACAGAAAGACAAATTCCGCTTTACCGACGACGTGAAGGGCGGATGGTCGGCGCGCATGGACAAGAATGAAAGCTGGAATGTGCAGTATCAATATAAAGACCTCGACCTTAAACTGCGGCTCGCGCTCACAGGCTTTGGCCATGTAGGCGTGTTTCCCGAGCAGGGCAACAACTGGAATTTTGTTTACGACACACTCAAGGCACTTCCCGCGCAGCAACCCAGGGTACTAAATCTGTTTGCCTACACCGGCGCGGCTTCTGTGGTGGCGCGCCATGCGGGCGCCCTGGTTACGCATGTAGATGCGTCGCGACCCGGGCTCAACTGGGCAAACCAGAACATGCAATTGAACGGACTTGCAGACATCCGCTGGGTGTATGAAGACGCCCTCAAGTTTGTAAGGCGCGAAGTGAAGCGCGGCAATACTTACCACGGCATAATCATGGACCCGCCCCCATACGGTCGCGGACCCGAGGGAGAAAATGGACCTTGCAGGAAAAACTCGACGAACTGGTGGGCCAGGCAGCACAGTTGCTGGAACCACGTGGTTTTTCTATCCTCAGCATGTACGCCGTCGGGCTTTCGGCTGTTGTGGGCAACAACGTGGTGATGGCGCACTTTCCCGGCGCTGACACCGAGTACGGCGAGTTCTTCCTCAAATCAGGTACCGGCCGCGACCTGCCGATGGGCACATTTGTGCGGTTTGCCCGCTAGCTATTTGCGGCCGAATACGGTAACGACCGCCCGGCGCCGGGCCAGGTTTTTGGTATCGTACCAGAATTCTATTTTCTCAATGAAGCGCTTATTGCCCACCAGGTCAATTACCCGCGAGTCGCTGCCGCGCCGGAAATTGTGACGGAGTTCCACCTCCTGCTTGCCGCCATTCTCAAAATGGATCACGCATTTATGCATGTTCACAGCGCCACCCTTCACCTCAATTTGTATCGCCGTGAAGGCCCCGTCGCGGTAAGTGACCGGAATTATGTCGCGGTCGAGCCCGTAATTGACAACCCGCGTGCCGAGCCGCTCCCATTTGGCCTGCGCCATCGAACTGGTTCCTATGGCCATCGTCAACATCAGAAAAAGAAAAGTGATCCCTGTGAGTTTCATATAGTATTAAAATTTGGTGCGTTAGATGGTTGAACAGTTGTAAGGTTTAAAATGGCGAAATTAATTTATCGAAATAGCCACCGAAATACCGCCCCGGCATCAAATTAATTGCAACCGTCCGTGAGACCCCGAAAAACAATTAATGAAGGCCGGCAACATACTGAACGCGCCCGACAGCCACACAACAGTATTTATTCCTATCTTTGCCGCCTTAAACGGAAATAAGATAGCCGGCTAAGCCCGGTTGCAGCGTTATGCAAGTAGAAAAAATCAGGAATATCGCGATCATCGCGCACGTCGACCACGGCAAAACCACATTGGTAGACAAATTACTTTTGGCCGGAAAACTCTTTAAAGACCATGAGAAACCCGGAGAATTGATCATGGACAGCAACGAACTGGAGCGAGAGCGAGGCATCACCATCCTGGCCAAAAACGTATCGGTTCATTACAAAGACTATAAAATAAACGTGATAGATACCCCCGGTCACAGCGACTTCGGGGGCGAGGTGGAACGCGTACTCAACATGGCCGACGGCTGCCTCCTGCTGGTCGATGCCTTCGAAGGCCCCATGCCCCAGACCCGGTTTGTATTACAGAAAGCCCTGCAACTTGGCCTGAAGCCGATCGTAGTAATTAATAAGGTGGACAAAAAGAACTGTACGCCCGACGAGGTGCACGAACAGGTATTCGACCTCATGTTTGCCCTCGATGCAACGGAAGAACAACTGGACTTTCCGACGTTCTACGGCTCGGCAAAAATGGATGGATGGGCACCGACTGGAAAATCCATCAACCGACATTACACCGCTGCTTGATGGCATCATCGAATACATACCGGCGCCAAAGGCGGCCGAAGGCACACCGCAGATGCTCATCACCTCATTGGAATATTCTTCGTACATCGGTCGCGTTGCCATCGGGCGCATTCAACGTGGCGCGCTCAAACAGGGCAGCCGGTGGCACTCGTGAAGCGCGACGGCACCACTATCGTGAAAACGCGCATTAAAGACCTGTATGTGTTCGAAGGGTTTGAAAAGCAAAAGGTGGAATTGGTTTCCTCCGGCGAAATATGCGCACTTGTCGGACTTGAGGGTTTCGAAATCGGCGACACAGTGGCCGACGTGGAAAAACCTGAAGCACTCAAGTCGATCGCCATCGACGAGCCTACCATGAGCATGCTCTTCACCATCAAC
>JAAURZ010000091.1 GCA_012031955.1 Bacteroidia bacterium | reverse complement strand
AAATTGTTTGTCTATCAATAAAAGGCTGGAAACAAAAAAGCCTTTAAATCGGAAGATTTAAAGGCTAATGCCTACCAATGTCTGGTAGGTTGTCGGGGTGAGAAGATTCGAACTTCCGACCCCCACGTCCCTAACGTGGTGCGCTAACCGGGCTGCGCTACACCCCGAACATTTTCCCCCTCACCTGGAAGCGGGCTGCAATATTAACAAATACACTTTTATACCACAAATCCCGGTCCCTGTTCTCTATATATAATTGTGTGCTGCATCCCCTGAATGTGGCAACATCGTCAGCCTTTTGCCTCGCCCACCTGTCGTTTTGGCTATTTTAATGCGCACGCCGTGTCCATATTAGCATAAAAGTGCGGCTGGTGTCGTCTTTGATGAGAAACGACCCAAGGAGGAATATGGATTCTTTTCTAAATGATCATCGACGCCGTGGACAAAACCAAGAACGCGGTCGTCAAAATTGATGTGTACCGGAAGGACAAAGCTGGCAAACTGAGACCCGCGGGATCGGGATCGGGGTTTATCTTTTCTTCCGACGGTCTCGTCTTCACCAACAGCCACGTGGTGGCAGGCGCCGACAAAATTATGGTAAGCCTGCTAAATGAAAACGAGATCGAGGGCATGCTCATCGGGCAGGACCCCGACACCGATCTTGCCATCATCAAGATTTATACAGAAGGGTACTCGGTAGCGCACCTCGGCGACGTCTCGGGTTTGCAGATAGGACAACTGGTTATCGCCATCGGCAACCCTTATGGTTACCAGCACACGGTTACCACCGGCGTGGTGAGCGCGCTCGGCCGCTCGCTGCGAACGCAGTCCGGCCAGCTCGTCGACAACGTGATACAAACCGACGCGGCGCTCAACCCGGGTAACTCCGGCGGCCCTATGATCACCACCGACGGCGACGTAGTGGGTGTAAACACGGCCATCATTCAGGGAGCGCAAGGACTCAGCTTTTCGGTGAGCATCAACACGGCCAAGGAAATTGCAAGCCAGCTTATTCAGACAGGCAAAGTATTCAAGGCCTATCTTGGCTTTGCGTTGCAGGAAGTGCCGGTAAACAACAAGATATTACGACACTACCACCTGCCCAATCATCATGGCTTGTTTGTGGTAAGTATCGAACCCGGGTCGCCCGCCGCGTTGTCGCAGATAAAAGAAGGTGATATCATTGTCTCTTTCGATGGCAAGCCTGTCAATAATACGCAAGAACTGTTTAAGGCATTGACGAAAAAAGAGATATTGAACGTGACCGACGTGTCTGTGATACGTCATACCGAATTATTGCACGTCACGATTGTGCCGGTGGAAAGAAAAAGCAAGCGCTGAGGTCAGCGCTTGCTTCTCCCCTTCTTCTTGTCTTTATTCTTGTAGCTGTCCTTCTTGCCAAAGAACTTGCCACCCTTCTTCGACTTGCCGTCGCTGCTTTCCTTGGCATCGGTAATCTCCGTGCGCACTTGGCGACCCCGAAACTCCACGCCACTGAATCCGCTTGTAATGTCGTCAGCACGGTCTTTGTCTACTTCAAAGAATGAGTAGGCGCCTTTCAAATCAATCCTGCCGATTTGCTTTTTGCCGACCCCGCAGCAGTCGTCAATAATCTCGAGCAGCCCGGCTTTGTCGATGCCGTCCATTTTGCCGAGGTTAATGAAGAAGCGCGTGCCCGTTACATAGCGTTCGCCGGCGCCATCCCCTTTGCCCTCAGCCACATTCAGGTCGTGTGCATTGCGATAGTAGTCGAGAAAACGGTTGAACTCGATAGAAGCAAACCGTTTGATGAGTTCATCCTTGCTCAGGTCTTTCAGTTCTTCGTACACGGCAGGCAGAAATGCGCCTATCTCCACTTCATTCACCTTCACCTCATGTACGCGACGCATGAGGGCGAGCAACTGCCGCTGACATACTTCAGGGCCGGTGGGCACCATCATGCGGCGGAAGGGCGACTTCAGTGTCTTTTCAATCTGCTTCACCTTGCCCAGTTCCTTGCGCGCCACCATGGCGATAGATACGCCCTTTTTGCCGGCACGCGCCGTGCGGCCGCTCCGGTGGGTGTAAAACTCCATTTCGTCGGGAATGTTCATGTGAATCACATGTGTGATGTCTTCCACATCGATGCCACGCGCGGCCACGTCTGTGGCCACCAGTATCTTCAGGTTGCGCTGACGAAACTTCATCATCACACGGTCGCGCTGTTGTTGCGTGAGGTCGCCGTGCAGTGAGTCGGCGTTGTATCCATCCTTCATCAGCATCTCCGCTATGCGCTGCGTGTCGATGCGCGTGCGACAGAAAATGAGCCCGAATATGTCGGGGTTGAAGTCGAGAATGCGTTTTAGCGCCTGGTACTTGTCGCGCTCTTCCACCATCACATACACGTGCTCGATGTTCACGTTGCCCGTGTTCTTCTCGCCTATGGTGAGTTCGTAAGGATCGGCCATGTAGTTCTTCATGATGGCCCGCACCTCTTTGGGCATCGTGCAGAAAACAGCCACGTGCTTTTGTCCTCCGGCGTCTTGGAAAGAATATAGTCGAGGTCCTCTTTAAAACCCATGTTGAGCATCTCGTCGGCCTCGTCGAGCACCACGTATCGGATGGTGGCGAGGTCCACGGCCTTGCGGTCGATCATATCGATGAGACGTCCAGGCGTGGCCACGATGATCTGGGCGCCCTTTTTAACTTTGCGAATTTGTTCGCTTATGCTCGAGCCGCCATACACGGCTACGATGTTGAACTTCTTGAACCGCTCCGAGAAATTTTCAAGGTCGGAAGCTATTTGCAGGCCGAGCTCGCGCGTGGGAGCCAGCACCAGCGCCTGCGTCTGCCGCGCCTTGTCGTCTACCAGTTCCAGCAACGGCAGTCCAAATGCTGCCGTTTTGCCGGTGCCCGTTTGTGCAAGCCCGACAAAATCGCGGTTTCCATTCAGTAATACAGGTATGGCTTCTTGTTGTATGGGAGTAGGTATTTCAAAGCCGATTTGCTGAACCGACTCCACAAGACCCCGGGAAAGCCCCAGGGATTCGAATGATTTCATTGATAATATTTGATAAGTAAGGCGCAAAGGTACGCTAAATAAAGTTGGCAACAGATTTACATTGCAATTACCATCTGTTCGTCTTAATTAGCGCTTCAACGCAGTGTATCTCAATAGATAATAGCTATAGTATGATGTTTAGAAAAAGATTATTTCTGCTCCTTTTGTCATCACGGTGGCGTGGAGCGCCAAAGCCCAGCGCGTATCCTGGTCGCCCGACGGCAAGTCGATGTACCAGGTCGAGAAAAACGAACTTGTTTCCTACGCGTTGCCCGGCAATGAAAGAACGGTGGTAATCAACGCCAGGCAGCTTACTCCTTCCGGCAGCCAGTCGCCGCTGAAACTGGAACACTACCAGTTCTCCGCCGACGGCAAAAAGGCGCTGATATACACCAACAGCCAAAAGGTGTGGCGTATCAACACGCGCGGCGACTACTGGGTGCTGGACTTTGCGAGCAACAGCCTCAGGCAAATCGGCACGGCACGGCCTGAATCGTCGCTGATGTTTGCAAAGTTTTCACCAGATGCCACGCAGGTCGCCTACGTCAGCGAACACAATATTTTCGTGGAAGACATTGCAACCGGCAAGACCAGCGCCCTGACGACCGACGGCAACAGGAAGTTCATATATGGCACCTTCGACTGGGTGTACGAAGAAGAATTTGCATGCCGCGACGGCATCCGATGGAGCCCCGACAACAAAATGGTAGCCTTCTGGCAAATAGACGCGCGCGGCACAAAAGACTTTTATATGATCGACAATACGGACTCGATCTATTCGCAGGTCATTCCGGTTGAGTATCCGAAAGTAGGTCAAAGTCCCTCCGCCTGCAAAGTCGGCGTGATGGACGTAGCTACAAAGAAGGTTACCTGGATGAGTGTACCCGGCGACCCCAGGCAGCACTACATCGTGCGCATGGAATTTATTCCCGGCACCGGCAATTTGCTGATCCAGCAGTTGAACCGGAAACAAAACGAAAGCAAGCTGATGGTGCTGAATACAACCACAGGCGCTGCCTCCACCATGTGGTCGGAGAAAGACGATGCATGGGTAGACATATACACGCCGGCTTCCGCCGAAAATGCATACGATGTAGATTTCAAACATCATGTAGAGTGGCTGGGCGGTGGCAAAGAGATTTTGTGGACGTCGGAGAAGGATGGCTGGCGCCATTTGTTCAGGCTCAGTGTGGATGGTAAGAAAGAGACGCTGATAACAGCCGGCAACTACGACGTGATTGCACTGAAGCACATCGATGAAAAGAAAGGCTACGTGTATTACCTCGCATCGCCCGACAACGCTACGCAGAAATATCTGTATCGTAGCCGGCTGGACGGCAAGGGAAAGATGGAGCGCCTTTCGCCCGCGACGCAGGCAGGCTCGCACAACTATTCGGTAGCACCGTCAGGCCTGTGGGCGCATCACCGCTTCTCCAACAGCTATACCAGGCCAGTGAGCGAGATGGTTTCGCTGGCTGACCACAAGCCGCTGGACGCCTCCAAGGGTATTGACAGCCAACTTGCAAAGGCCCAAGGGCCCAAGCGCGTCGAGTTTTTTAAGATAACCACGGAAGACGGTGTGACTATGGATGGCTGGATGGTGAAGCCCGCAGACTTCGACGCAAGCAAAAATATCCGGTGGTGTTTTACGTTTACACCGAACCCTGGGGCGCCAACGTAACCGACAGCTACGGTGTGGGCAACAACCACCTGTACCAGGGTAAGATGGTGGACGACGGGTATATTTACATCTCGCTCGACAACCGCGGCACTCCCGCACCAAAGGGCGCCGGCTGGCGCAAGGCCATCTACCGGAAAATAGGCATCGTCAACATTCGCGATCAGGCTATGGGCGCAAAAGAAATACTGAAGTGGAAGTTTGTGGACGCTGATCGCATAGCGGTGTGGGGATGGAGCGGCGGCGGTTCGGCAACGCTCAACCTGATGTTCCAATATCCGGACATCTACAAGACAGGCATCGCCGTGGCGGCGGTAGGCAATCAACTCACCTACGACAACATTTACCAGGAACGGTACATGGGACTGCCGCAGGAAAATTACGACGACTTTGTGAAAGGCTCCCCCATCACCTACGCCAAAAACCTGAAGGGCAACCTGCTTTACATTCACGGCACGGGCGACGACAATGTGCACTACCAGAATGCTGAGATGCTGCTGAACGAATTGATCAAATACAACAAGCAGTTTCAATTCATGCCCTACCCCAATCGCACGCACAGCATAAGTGAGGGCGAGGGAACATTTGAACACCTGTCGACTTTATATACCAACTTCCTGCGAACAAATTGTCCTCCCGGAGGAAAATAGCAGCACAACCCTATGAGAACACCACTTGCCATCCTGATATTTATTTCCGCCGCTGCGGCTGCCTTCGCGCAGCAGGATGGTGAGTTCGTTGATTTGGACGACGCTGCGAACCCGACCACGATGAAGAGCCGCGTGGCGCTGGATTTCGAGTCGGATTTGTTTTACAATGAATCCAAATTTTATTCAGCGCGACTGGGATATTACTACGGACTGGGAAACGGCAAGCACCTTTTTGGCCTCGCCGTTCCCTTCCTTCACAATGTATTCAATGGCGATTACGGTGGCTTCGAAAATACCACCGGGATAGGCGACATTCATATGCTCTATATGGGGGCGCCCTATTATAAGAAGGGTGTTATCGGTGTGGAGCGCGTATCTGCCTACCTGGAAGTGACCGCTCCCACCGGGCAGTCGCGGCTCGGACGGGGCGCGGGCACGTGGATTTACAACCCGGGGGTTATGTGTCGTACCGGCTTACGCCCGGTGTGATGTTGTACCCGGAGCTTCGCGTCCAGTTGTCGGGCAGTGAAGCCAACAGCCTCGCCGGCATCAATGGTCTGCCCGACGCCGAAGACCCTGAAAAGGACGACCGGTTGCAAAACTTCACCCTGCAGGCGCCGCTTATCATCCAACTTGAATCGCTCCAGGCATGGATCGGACTCAACCCGCAATACACCAAGTCGTTTGCCGAAAAGAATTATTTCCTTTTTCTCCGTACGGATTTTGGCAAAATGGTGGGCGATAAAACTTCGCTTGCCATCACCATTTCCAAGTTCGTGGCAGGCCAGCCGCGACTCAACGTGATCGTGCAGGGAAAATTCCAGTTTTTTATCGGCCGTTAGCGCCTGTGGATTCTTGCTTTTTCCCGCCTGCGGCGCATCGTTCGCGGCCGCTTCCTCGTAAATTCGTAGATGGTTGAAGCCGACGTATCCATACTCCACCGCGGCGACTTTTATCGCGTACTCAATTTCAAGTGCCATTGCACCGAATGCTCTTTGTCGGCGAAAGAATACAACAAGGCGTTCGACATATGTTTCGTACGGGCGGGCTATTTCGAATACAACATTTTCAGAAACAGGCACGAAGTTCACATCGGGCGTGTGCTGCTCACCAAGCCGGGCACGGAACACACCACCGCGACCACACTCAACGACCAACCCGACCTGTGCACGGTGCTTGACTTTACGCCGGCGTTTTACGAACGCATGACTGCCGACTACGGCCGGCTGGCACCCTGGTTCTTTCACAACAACGACGTCGCCTCCGTGCTCATTAACACCTCCCCGCAGATTAACTACTTTCACCGGCAGTTGCTCGCCATGCTGGAAGAAAAGCAACACCACATGCCGGTAGATGAACTGGTGCTGCGCATCGTGGGTGACATTATGCGACTTCTTACACACTGCCCGGAATTGCCAGAACTACCGGCGTCGTTAAAACGCTACCATCTCGCAACCGTTGAAAATGCGCTCGCATTTCTTCATGATCATTTCAATCAAAACATCAGCCTGCAGCAACTGGCCGATCACTGCTGTGTGAGCCTGTTCCACTTCAGCCGCATTTTCAAAAGCGTTATGCGTTCATTTCGCCCTATCGCTACCTCACCACGCTTCGACTACAGCACGCACAACAGTTGCTTGCGCAGCCGCAATTAACCGTGGCTGAAATTGCGTGCCACTGCGGTTTCAACAGCACCGAGCAGTTTGCAACCACATACAGGCAACACTTCAAGCAGAGCCCCTCACAATACCGCAGCGCCATAGCCTGACATTAGCAAGAAATCACAGCGCGCCTTCGTCCTTATCACCGTAAATTTGTTCATCTCAATTGTCAACCAAAATGAAAGCATACCTGCTGGAAACATTTCGCTTCAATGATGAAGCCAACAAGAAAATGATCGAGAAAATAAAAACCCTCACAATGCAGGAGGATGCGGTCCGACATATGAGCCACCTCATCAACTCGCAGGACAAATGGATGGCGCGCATCAGCATGTACCCGCAAAAACCATACATGGACTGGTGGCTGCCCGTGTATCCGCTGGATTCGCTGGCGCATGAATGGCGTCGCAGCGTAAACGCCTGGATACAATACCTCGAAAAAGTGGATGAGGCAGCGCTACACGAAGATGCTCACTTCATCGGTTACGACGACAAACACTGGTCGACACCACTCAAAGATATTGCGTTGCAACTGAACTACCACAGCATCCACCACCGTGCACAGGTACAACTGTTTATCCGCAACCAGGGCGTCGAGCCGGACTTCATCGATTACATCGGCACCAAATACACGAAACATGAACATTAACCAACATACCGTATGACAGCAACAAGGATTCAGGATTACGTAAACACATTTCAAACCGTGTTTGAAGGAGAGCCCTGGTTTGGCGACTCCATCAAAGCCAAGCTGCAGGACGTGACCGAACCACAAGCCATGACGCAACCTTCGGGACAACACTCCATCGCGGAATTGGTGGCGCACATGACTTACTGGCGGCAGCCCTTGATTAAAAAACTGGAGGGTGATCTTGGTTATAAAGTCTTTGATGGAAAGGTGAGGATAATTGGAGTACCTCCGAAAAAATAAATTCTGTGGGTTGGAAAATGA
>JAAURZ010000090.1 GCA_012031955.1 Bacteroidia bacterium | reverse complement strand
GCGACCCCAACGGCATCAGGCCCGCCTATTTTTATGCCGATGATGAAGTTGTTGTGGTTGCTTCTGAAAAACCGGCTATTAAAACTGCCTTCAACATTGACTACAACCAGATAGAAGAAATAACACCGGGCCACGCGCTTATCATCAACAAGAGCGGCGAATATTTTCAACGCCCTGTGCTTCCTTCCGGCGAGAAGAAATCGTGCAGCTTCGAACGCATCTACTTCTCGCGGGGCAACGATCCCAATATATACAAGGAAAGAAAACAACTGGGCACGCTGTTGGTGCCCCAGGTGCTGAGAGCAATTAATTTCGATCTTAAGAACACCGTATTTTCCTATATCCCCAACACGGCGGAAACGGCTTTCTACGGACTTATGTCCGGTATTGAGGATTACCTGATCAACAAACAGAAGGAAGTGATCCTGGAAGCCAAGCCGTCTGTCGATTCGCTGGAAGACATACTGTCGTTCAGGCCGCGCGTCGAGAAAATCGTTTTGAAAGACGTGAAGCTCAGGACCTTCATTACCGACGACGAACATCGCGACGAAATGGTCTCGCACGTGTACGACACCACGTATGAAGTGATTCGCAAAGGCCTCGATACGCTCGTGGTTGTCGACGACTCGATCGTGCGCGGCACGACGCTGGAGAAAAGCATTCTGAAAATGCTCGACCGCATCGGCCCCAAGAAAATAGTAGTCGTGTCATCCGCGCCGCAGATACGCTTCCCCGATTGCTACGGCATAGACATGAGCCGCATGAGCGACTTTGTGGCGTTCCGCGCCATGATCGCCCTGCTGAAGGAACGCGGTAAAGACTTCCTGCTCGGCGAAGTGTATGAGCAATGCCTGCGCGCCGGCAGCGATCCTACCTCGCCCAACCACGTGAAGCAACTCTACGACGAATTTACCGACGAAGAAATTTCACATAAGATTTCGCAGATCGTGAAACCCGCGGACATGCGGGCCGAGGTGGAAGTCGTGTTCCAGACCGTGGAGAACCTCCACAAGGCTTGTCCTCATCATACAGGTGACTGGTATTTCACCGGCGACTTCCCCACACCGGGAGGCAGGCGCGTCGTGAACCGATCGTATGCCAACTACATGGAAGGCAAACTGGTGCGCGCTTACTGATTCCTTCACATTACCGTAACCGACGCATGCTGCCAATGTACTAACTTGGCGACATGACGTTGCGTTTTACATCCCTGCTTTTGCTTGTCGCTCTCACGGTGGATGCGCAGGTAATACCCCATCCCGAGGCTCACGCACACAACGACTACGAACATGAGCGACCGCTACGGGATGCGCTGAAATTCGGATTCACAACAATAGAAGCCGACGTATTTGTACACAACAGCGAACTACTTGTATCGCATAACCAACCAGGACCGGGCGCGCCGACGCTTGATGCGCTGTACCTCAAACCCCTGGATAGCCTGTTGGCCGCGCAACACGGCTCCGTCTATCCGGGTTATGAAGGAAAGTGCCTGCTCATGATCGATTTTAAAACTGCGGCCGCTCCGACTTACGAAGCATTGTTGAGCGCTTTGCAAAAATACCCGCGCATCGTGCAGTCGTTACAACAGGATGGCCAGTTGCAACTGTTCATTTCCGGCAACCGGCCGGTGACACAGGTACGTGGAAGCAACGTCGCCACTTGGTGCCCTGGATGGCAGGCCTGATGATCTGGGTAAGGAAATTCCGGTGGACAGGATGCCGGTGGTGAGCGAAGCATTCGCAAAAGTATGCAAGTGGCGTGGCACCGGCGAACCAAGTCGCGAAGACACGGACAACGTTGCGCGCCTGGCGCAAAGGGTGCATCAGGAAAACAAGAAACTGCGACTGTGGGGTCGCCCGATACACCCGCGGCGTGGACCTGGCTGCTGGGCGCCGGTGTTGACATCATCAACACAGACAAGCTGCAGGCGCTCGATGCATTTCTGCGCGCCCGGCAGTAGCGATCAGGGCAGATAGAAATCAAATACGATGTCGTTCATGCACTTAAAATGTCCCTGCGGGCACGATGCATAACCCCGCGACGAGCATGGTCTGCAAGACACCTTATTGTTTTCAAGTACAACAAATCGTGACTGGTATGGATACCTTCCAAACAAGGTGATCGTGTTGCCCCAAAGGGTAAATGTCTCTTTGTTGAATGCAGCCGCCACAGGCAACATGTCGTTGTCGTAAGTGAACACGTATTTCGCCTTGCGCACCACGCTGGCCATCTGGTTGAAGCTGAATTTGCCGCACGCATTATACACTGTTGCCTTTTTATTCAGTTCCTTCAATCCGGTCTCCGTGTCTGAATCGGTTTGGCGGAAGAAATTTTCCACCACGGCCCCGGCTTCCGCATCGTCGTTGTCGCCGAGCAGTATGATTGGCTTATTGATTTTGTCGCACAATTCGATAAGGCGCGACACAGGCAACTTGCGCGTGTTGTAAGGCGCCTGTATACATACGGCGATCCATTCGTGCTGAAAACCGTCGGGCAACCATTCCGGAGGCACATCGTCGCGGTCGGGAATAAAACAGTCTAGGCCCAGATCGTCGGTGGCTATTCCCAGCGGCCTCGCGGCGTCGAGAAAGCGAGTGGCAATGTGTTTGTTGGGCAGCTTGTTCACTTTCAGGCTTACCATCAGCCATCGTTCGGGTGCCAGTTGTTGCGCGCGATATACCGGGGCACCGATGGAACGCACGAAGGAACGGTGGCGCCATGCGACACCCAGGTCGATAACCGCGCCAAACCGGAGTTCTTTCAACCGCGCTCGCAACACCCGTGGCGATGTGTCGAAAGTGTGACAAACGTCTACGTAAGGATTTGCTTCCAGCACGCTGTCGAGGCCACTTTGCGTGCACACATGCACCTCCGTGTCGCCTTGAAGTATCTTCAGCGAACGAAGCAGAGGGGTGGCAAAAAGCAGATCGGCACGGGAAGTAAAGCTCACAACGAGTACTTTCATAAGGCTGTTACGGATGACTTGTGCCACTGGTTGGACGTTATTCCACACTGGTGGCGGAAAGGAAAGAATCGCACGCTAAGGACGTGAAAATATGAATACAATTTCTAATTTAGGTACCAAAAGAATTCACAAAAACACCCATTCAAAAAATGAACTATTGGCTTGTAAAAACAGAACCCGAGACTTACTCGTGGGACGATCTCGTTAAGGACAAGAAAGCGGTGTGGGACGGGGTGCGCAATTTTCAGGCGCGCAGCAACATGAAGGCGATGCAGAAAGGCGATACGGTATTCATCTACCACACCGGCGACGAGAAAGCGGTGATCGGCACCGGTAAAATCAGCAAGGAACATTATCCGGAGCCGGCTGATCAGGATTGGGTGGTGGTTGAAATCACGCCCGACAAGAAACTCAAAACCCGGTGACCCTGGCACGAATCAAATCCGACAAGCGTTTAGCTAATATGGTTTTGGTGCGCGCCGCCAGGCTTTCCGTACAGCCCGTGCGCCCGGAAGAATTTGATATTGTGCTCGAACTGAGCAAATGACATAATCAATACGTATGATCTGCAACCCCGTTCGTGTATCCCTGTTTCGCTTTGCATTTTTCCTGGCCTCAATAGGTGCCCCGGTTGCTGGCTTTGCTCAAATAACGCAACCATTTCGGTTCGAGCAAGTGCAAAAGTTTTCAGACGAAAACTTTACGATCATCCCCTTGAAGGAAGAAGGGTTGGCGCTCATACGGGAAAAAAATGACTTCAAGGAAGGTGACAGGCTCTGGCAATTCAAGCATTTGGATAACCAACTCAGTGAAAAGAAAGACGTCGAACTCGCGATCAATCCGCGAAACCACATCATCGGCTACGAATACACACAAGGCCTCGTGTCGCTCCTGTTTCGCGCGGGCGAATCCAACCGCTCCGATATCCTACTGTGGGACATCAGCCTGACCGACTACGGTATTCAGCAATATGAAATTCAACCTGAGCTGAACTACCAGATCACCCATTTCAGCAGAGTAGGTTCGCATATTGTTTTTGGCGGCTATGTAAACAACGAGCCGGCAGTGCTGTTGTACAACACGCTCGATAAGCAAATGAAGGTGCTCCCCGGTTTTTTTCAAAAGGATATGGAACTCGTGGACCTTCGCGTAAATGCCAACAATACATTCAACACCGTGCTGATAGACCGTAGCGTGCGTGACGAGGGCAGGCTCATCTTCAGAACTTTTGATGAGTCGGGCGAACAATTGCTGGAAGACGTGGTGGCGATTGAAAAAGACCGGACCCTGCAAGTGGGTATTACGAGTATGCTGGAGCGTGAAGACCTGGTGTTGCTCGGCACGTGGGGCATCCGCAACTCAAAAACCTCCACCGGTTTTTTTGCCTTGGTGGTGAATCCATTCGAAGAGCAATCGATCAACTTCGTAAGCTTCGGCGAGCTGAGCCATTTTACCGACTACATGAAGACTAAGCGGGCGGAAAGGATCAAAGACAAAACCAGGTTTGAGTTGAAGGAGGGTCGTATTCCAAGTTACACAGCCACCGTAATGCCATACAGGCTTGCGGAAAATAAAACGGGGTTCCTGCTCCTTGCCGAAGCATACCAGTCTTCGTCCAATCTCAACAACTATCCGTACAGCAACCCATACGGTTCTCCTTTCTACAACCCTTACTGGAGCGGCGGATTCTATCCGTACTCAAGTCGCTGGTACACATCGCCATATGCTTACGGCAACCGGCCGGCAACAAGGCCTACGGAAGATATCAGACCCTACGAAAGCGTGGTGGCATGCTTCGATAGCCAGGGTAAATTATTGTGGGATCAAAGCTTTTCTATTGAACTCGAAAACAAACTTCCCGGCGTAATACAGGTGTCCGAGTTTCACTACTCCGGCGACGAAGTGGTGTTTATGTACAAAGACGAATCCGAAATCAAGTCGAGGACGGTGCCTGCCGGTGGTGGCGGCGAGCCCATGGAAGAGGGGGTACCGGTGCGCCTGACTGAAGACCTCGACGAGGTGCGGTCGGAAGACAAGGCCGATGGAGGCGTGAAACACTGGTACGGCGACAACCACTACTTTGTGTGGGGATACCAAACGATACGCAACAATACCAAAGATGACAGGGTGCGGAATGTGTTTTACATCAACAAAATCACTATCGAATAGGAGTTTTACGCGATCGCTGTTTCTTGCAATACTCCTGCTGCTAACCGTGCACACGCATGGACAAGTGGAACAAACGCGCCGGCTTGAACTGTTGCTGGGCGCCGAAGAGGCATCGTTCGAAGTGATACCTGCCGAAAATGACGGGCTCTTTCTGCACCGGCGACTGTCGGCTACCGGCGCCGACCAGATTGACATTGTGAAGCTGGACACGGCCCTCAACGAACAGTGGCACGGATTCCTCCCGGTTCCCAAGAACTACATGATGGCAGGCAAGCGCACGCACAACAGCCAGCTCTATCTCCTGTTTCGCGCCGCCGACTTCAGCAGAAACGATCTCGAACTTTACAGTCTCAACAGCGCGCTGGGGCAATACACGCGCTACCAGATAAAGAGCTTCATTCCCATCCAGGTCACAGAGTTCCAGGTCACATCGGACGCGGCGCTAATCGGCGGTTACTTTAACCACGTACCCCTCGTTATCCACTTCAGTTTCACGGCCGAAAAATCGAAAGTGCTGCCGGGCATGCTCAACGAATCAGGCGACCTCAACCAGGTGCGCACCTATCCCGACGGCTCGTTCGACGTGCTCATCTGCGCGCGCAACTATCTCAAACAAAAAACCGTCTGGATAAAAAACTACGATGCCGAAGGCAACCTCAAGGCCAACTACCCGCTGCAAACCGAAGACAGGAAGAGCCTTTTATTCGGGCGGTCCATCAAGTCCTTTAATCAAATGCAGGTGGTGGCGGGTGTGTATGGAAACAGAAACTCCGAGTACTCCAAGGGCCTGTTTGTAACAACCATCGACCCCATCGGCAACCAGCAAACACGCTACTACAACTTTGCCGACCTGGAAAATTTCTTCAAGTACCTGAAAGCGCGGCGGCAGAACAGAATTAAAAACAGGATCGATCGCAGAAAAATCAAAGGCAAGAAGATACGGTTCAACTACCGGTTTCTTGTGCATGAACTCATTCCCTACAACGGCCAGTATATACTACTAGGCGAAGCTTTTTATCCGAGATACATCACCGTGGACCGGACCTACTACGGAGGGTTCTTCAACCCGTCATTCGTCAACCGGGGCATGGTACAGAACGGCAGAATATTCGACGGCTACTTCTACACACACGCCGTGGTAATCGGCTTTGAAGAAGATGGTAAACTTGTGTGGGACAACAGTTTTGAGATCAACGATGTGCGCACGTTTACACTGGAGCAGTTCGTGCGCCTGGAGCCGCAAGAAGATCGAATCGCCTTGTTCTATCTTTTTGGAAATGAAATACGTTCGAAGATCATCCAGGACAACAAAGTGCTGGAGGGCAAGGCAAGCGACCCCATCATGACCCGGTTCAAATCGGATGTAACGAAGGAAAAGGAAGCCACGCAAAACAAACTTGACTACTGGTATGCCGACTATTTTTACGCATCGGGCGTACAGGAGATCCTGAACTGGCAGGAGGCCAATGTAAATCCCAAACGGCGTGTATTCTTCGTCAACAAACTGCGTTACCGATAGAAGGAGTCGCGGCGGGCTATCAAACTTTTCCTTATATTTGCACGCGGCATGCAGAAAAAACTCATCCTGGATTCTGATCTTCTCGACATCACAATAAGCCGTCTTTGCCAGCAACTTATTGAGAATCATGGCGATTTTTCAGACACCGTCATCCTGGGCATGCAACCTCGCGGTATCTTTCTGGCCGACCTCATTCACCAGCAACTGCAGCAGGAAACCGGGCAGCAAATTCCGCTCGGCTACCTCGACGCTACTTTTTATCGCGACGACTTTCGCAGGCGCGACACGCCGGCCAGGGCCAACGAAACACGCGTGCCTTTTGTGATAGAAGGCAAGAGCGTGGTGCTGGTAGACGATGTGCTCTTTACCGGCCGCACCATCCGCGCAGCGCTTGACGCCATGATCGCCTTCGGTCGCCCTGGCAAGGTAGAGTTACTCGTTCTGATTGACAGAAAATACAACCGCGATCTGCCTATCGCGCCCGACTACGTAGGCAAGGCGGTAAACACGCTGGCCACCCAACGTGTATTGGTCGAACTGAAGGCACAAGGTCATTCACAAAACAAAATCTGGCTCGTTAACAAGCCTTAATCTATGTCGAAACTAAGTCAAAAACATCTCCTTGGCATTAAGAACATCACCCGAGAAGACATTGAACTTATTTTCGAAACAGCGGACAATTTCAAGGATGTGATCAACCGGCCCATCAAGCGGGTACCTTCCCTGCGCGACGTCACCATCGCCAACGTATTTTTTGAGAACTCCACCCGCACACGGCTGTCGTTCGAACTCGCGGAAAAAAGATTGTCGGCCGACGTGGTCAACTTCTCAGCATCCAACAGTTCGGTAAAAAAAGGCGAGACCTTGCTCGACACAGTGAACAACATACTGGCCATGAAAGTAGACATGGTGGTGATGCGTCACGCAAGTCCGGGTGCTCCTCATTTTCTTGCCAAGCACATTTCCGCCAACATCGTAAACGCCGGCGACGGCACACACGAACATCCTACGCAGGCACTACTCGATGCGTTTTCCATTCGCGAAAAGCTCGGCACCCTTACGGGAAAAAAGGTGGCGATAATCGGCGACATACTTCATTCGCGTGTGGCGTTGTCCAATATCTTCGCCCTGCAAAAGTTGGGCGCCAAGGTGATGGTGTGCGGCCCTCCCACGTTGCTGCCAAAATTTATCAGAGAACTCGGCGTGCTCGTGGAACTCGACCTCATGAAAGCCCTGCAGTGGTGTGACGTGGCCAACGTGCTTCGCATTCAACTGGAGCGGCAGCAGATCAAATACTTCCCCCTCGCTGCGCGAGTACGCCTGCGTTACTAA
>JAAURZ010000089.1 GCA_012031955.1 Bacteroidia bacterium | reverse complement strand
GGCCCGTGGGCCCGCGCCTGAGGCCCAGGACCAGCGCGACTTCGCGCCTGCGCTGCTCCTCCCCAACGGCGAGCTCTATTGGAAGCGCGTGGACAACGCGATCCGCGGCCACGCGGCGACAGTTACCTGCGACTTACCTACGGCGGCAAGCAAGGCAATCTCCGCCGGCGACAGTACCATTGGGGGTGCAAGCAGCACGGACGCTGCTTTCGCGTCCTGGCCCCGATAGTGGATGTTTTGACCTTTGATGATCTCCGCTACATCCGACACCACGGCGTAGCCGTTGCTTAACTGCAAGTCTTCGTACCGTATCACTGTGTCGGCGCCGTCGGGCAAGGTTGCGCCCGTCATGATCTCGATGGCGTCGCCGGGTGCGTTCAGTGTAAGCCCGGGTTCGCCCGCACGTTGTAAGCCTGTCAGTAAAAACTTTCTGTCATCGCCCGACCACCTTACGGCAATTCCGTCCATGGTAACGCGGTGGAATGGCGGTAGGTCGCGGTCGGCAAGCACCGTTTCGGCAAGCACGTGGCCCAGCGCTGTCTCTATGCTTGTCTGTCGCGACGGAAGTGGCTGGCAGTGGGCTGAAATTATCTCTGCGGCTTCGTGTACGCTTACCATACAAAATTCTAACTTTGAAAATGACCGATGCAAATGGTGAATGAAAAGTAACGAATTCAGTCATATAGACCAATCCGGCAATCCGCAAATGGTGGACGTGTCTGCCAAACCAGCTACGCTACGGGTTGCGGAAGCACAAGCCGTTGTGGACGTGGGTGAAGACGTGCTGGCGATGATCCGCAACAACGAATTGGTAACACGCAAGGGACCTGTGTTTCAGACGGCTATCATTGCCGGTGTGATGGGCGCCAAGCGAACAGCCGATTTGATTCCATTGTGTCATCCGCTCGGGCTCGACGATTGCCAGGTGCAAATCCATGTAAAGGACAAAAAAATAATCATCGACACCCATGTTGCTGTCAACGGAAAGACGGGTGTGGAGATGGAGGCGCTCACCGCTGCCTCCGTAGCCGCGCTCACTATTTACGACATGTGCAAAGCGCTTTCGCACGATATTACCATCGAGTCGGTACGCCTCATGAAAAAACCGGTGGTAAAAAAGATTTCAATCGCTCCTGAATACGTATGACGCCAAGACGCAGATTATACCTTTCTCTCGAACCTACAGAGAAAGGCGGGTGGATAGAGAAAGTGGTCGAGTTCTTTCTCATCTTCCTGATCATCATTAACATTCTCGCCATCGTGCTCGACTCGGTACAGTCGATTCACCAGGCGTACGGACGGAGGCTGGCACAATTCGAGTTCGTATCGGTCCATCATCTTCACCATCGAGTATCTGTGCCGGTTGTACGCGATCGTTGAAAATCCCAAGTATGCAGGCAATGTGAAGGGACGCCTGAAGTTCATGGGATCGCCGCTCGCCATTGTCGACTTGCTCTCGTTTCTCCCCTACTATCTCACATTTTTTGCGATCGACCTGCGCTTCCTTCGTATCATCAGGTTGCTCGGTTTATTCCGCATGTTCAAGATCGCGCGCTACCTGCAAGCACTCAATGTTTTCAGAAAGGTACTGTTCGAGCGGCGCGAGCAACTGGTGCTCAGCATCCTTTTCATTTTGTTTGTGCTGGTCATTATTTCTTCCATCATGTATCATGTGGAACACGCCGCGCAACCCGAAGCGTTCTCCAGTATACCTGCTACAATGTGGTGGGGCGTAGCCACGCTCACGACGGTGGGCTATGGCGATATTGTGCCGATGACGCCCATCGGAAAACTCCTCGGCGGCATGTTCGCAATTGTGGGTATTGGCTTGTTTGCTTTGCCTGCGGGCATTTTGTCGTCGGGATTTTATGAGTTGATGCACAAGACGCGTTCGAGAAAAAAATGCCCGCACTGCGGCGGCGACCTTGATGAATGACCTTCGCCACATCAACGGCCTGATACTGGCGGGCGGCCACAGTCGCCGTATGGGGTTTGACAAAAGCGGCATTCACTACCACGGCCATGCCCAAGTTGCACACCTGCAGGCCATGCTGCGGAATTTTTCGGACCAAGTCTACGTGTCCGTCGGCCGGCACACAGGGCCGGATCAAGGTTTGATCGTGGATCACTATCCATTCGAAACACCGCTCAATGGAATTGCATCCGCCTTCCTGCACGACAGTTCGAAAGCGTGGATGGCGGTGGCCGTCGATATGCCGTTGATGAGCGAGCAGGCGATCAGCTACCTGCTGCAACACCGCGACAACAAAAAGCTGGCTACCTGCTTCTTTGATTCGGAGGGGAGGCATCCCGACCCGATGTGCGCCTTGTGGGAAACCGGAGCACATGCCCCCATGCTTGCCTACATCGAAAAGGGGGGCATGAGCCCTCGGGAGTTTTTAATGAATCACGACGTACATCTTCTGCATACGCCCGACCCCGCTGTGCTCACAAACATCAACACGCCTGCGGAGTTGGAACAGTATCGCAAGCGCTATTCGTAAACAATCGTAAGGTCCACGCGCCTGTTCCTGGCTCTCAGCTCGTCGCTGCTATTGTCGTTCAAAGGTTCTGATTCCCCTCTGCCCTCGGTTACAATTCTGGAAGCGTCGACGCCCATGGCCATCAGGTGTCTTTTGATGTTCTCGGCACGCTGCACCGACAGCCTTTCATTGAAGCGATCGGACCCGATGTTGTCGGTGTGACCCGTCAGTTTCACCTTCAGTCTTCGTTCTTGCGTAAGCGCTTCGCTCAGGTCGCGAAGGTATTGCACAGACGTTTTGTCAAGCTCGTCGGAATTGAATTCGAAGTTGAAATGAAGGCTGACTTTCTCAATCACCAGCGGCTGGTGTTCAATTCCACCAGCCTCGGCGCGGGCGAGTACGGAGTCTTGTTTTTGCTGGAGCTTTTCACGCACTTCGTTCTTCACTACGGGTGTGGTTGCGGTGTGAGTTGTATCCGCTGCCTTCACCGCCGTGATGGTGGTGTCTTTGGGTGCTTCCTTCTTCACCAGCTCTTTTATCTCTCCGCGTTCACTTTGGCGGCTTTTGCGGGCACGCGCACGCTTGTCGCGCACCCTGGGATCCACTAGCCTCCTCAACTCGATGCCTATTTCAAAGGCTCCTGTGTTGCCTGCGTTCTTCTTGATGACGGGGAAGTCGTAGCTCAGGCCGAAAGAAACATTCTCTTTATGAAGTTGTATCCCTACGATGCCGCTTCGTCCGATTACATATTTTGTGATGAGATCAAAGCGGCCGGTAAGTTGGTTTGGCGTCGGTCGAACGTCATAGCTGAACACCGCCCCGATGTTGAACACGTTGTTGGAGGCAGTGCGCGTGTACAGTACCTCGGGCATAATCGACAGGTTTTTCTCCCGGTACATCCGCAGCCCCAGCGAGCCCACAAGGGTTGACGACAGGGTGCTCTCCACGCCCATGAAGGAATCCTTCGGTTTATTAAAATCGAAAAAAGAAACGCCCCAATACGCAACGCGATGGTTGTCGCGATCGGTTTGCTGCCAATAGAGCCCGAGGCTGGTGGTGAAGAAACTGTTTTTCAATGCACCAAAATTCTCTCCGCTCGCCACCGACTCGTCGAAGCCGCGATCGGGGATGTATTGTGCGCCTGTGAAGAGGCCATCAAGATTAAGTTGACGTTGTTGAAACAACCCTTTCGCGCCAAGCGACAACGTTTGGTATTTCGACAGCGGAACGTTGATGGCATACGAGAGTGCAGCCTCCTGCACATTGAAGTATCCCCCGGAACGGTCGTCCATCAAAGAGATGCCAACACCCGACCAGCGCACGCCGCCACGACGGCTTATGAACGGATAGCTCGCCGAAAGAAAGGTGCTGTTGAGGTTGAAGCCGCCGCCGGTGCCCTGGTTACGGTACAGCAACCCTACCGACGCATAGTTGGATGTAGATACCATGGCCGGATTGATACGCTGCGGCGTAAAGTTGTATTGGCTGAACTGAAAGTGTTGTGCCACCAAGGGGCGGCACAACAAAACCAAACCTAATAGAAGAAAGTATCTTGTGAGCACGTTATCGAACTAGTACAATCGATCCTGAAGTTTTTCCATTCAACATGAGTTTTCTCCCCGACTGCATTTCGCCGCTGATGTCCCAATAGTATACACCGGCGGGTTGTGCCACACCATTCCGGGTTCCATCCCAGCCGCGCGATGCAGCCAGCGAAGGATCACTGGATTCGTATACTACGCTGCCCTCTCTGTTCATGATGCGAAACCTGAAGTGTGTACTCTGCCCGAGGCCATAAATTTTAAGCTCATCGTTTCGGCCGTCGGCGTTGGGTGTAAACAAATTGGGAATGAATGCCGTGAGCTCTACGAGCACGGTTACTTTGCCTTGCGCAGTACACCCGATGGAGTCGCTTACTGTTACCGTGTATTCGGTGGAAACGATTGGCGACGCAATCGGATCGGCCACGTTGGTGCTGTTCAACCCGGTGGGTGGTTGCCATGCAAAGCTTTCTCCGCCCGACGCGTGGAGCTGTACGCTCTGGCCTTTTAGTATCTGATACGCATCGGCTGCCAGTTCCACTTCCGGTTTGCTGATCACAATGGCTGTCTGCCGAATCACTTTGCAACCTGTGTCGTTTTCCAGTTCCACCTGCACAGTGTCGGCCTCGGTGGCGATGAAGTTAATGCTGGTGCTGCTTCCGAGGTTGCCTCTTTTTGTACTCGACCACGAGATCGTTGTCCAGCCGGGTTCCACGGAGAAAGGTACCTGTTGTCCTTCGCATACATACTTGGTTACGAGTTCTTCCTTCACACCGGTGTCCATAGGCTCTATGGTAAATATCTGCACCTTTGCGCAGGCTTCGAGCGGATTGAGTTCAAACGAAAAGATGGTATCGCCTTCCGTAACAGGCTGGTCGAGGGTGGTTCCTTTCGCAACAAAGCCTTCGGCGAATGAAAACCAATAGGTCTCAGGTGATTCTGATGTGTACTGGAGCAACTCGCCTTTGCAGGCTTTGATTGTGTCGATCACCACTTCGCCACAGAAACCTCCACCGGGACCACAACTTCCGTGACAGAATTGCTGGCCTGCGTATAGCGCATCGTCTATCGGTTGAATGAAATAGTTGACGACGCCTACAGGTATGTCGTTCAACAAAGCAAAATGGTTCGTGCCTGTATTTCCTTGGCGGGAAAGCAGCCTCATGCGATTCAACAAGTCAGCATTGCCCAACGACCATTCACTGTCTTCGGTGCTGATAGAAAGGTCGTAAGAAATTGAAGGTGCAGCGGTGTGGTCATCCTGGCTGCGGTCCCAAAAGATGAAAAGCCGATCGTATATCCAAAGACCGATGTTCTTCATAAGTATACTCGGTGGCTCATTGGCTCCGTAGTCGTTGCGAAAGACGATCAATTGATAATTCGCATCGAACACAATCTGAGCGACATCGAGATCGCCGTCCCGATCCTGGTCGCCGAAGTTTTGGGCAACGAGTCCGGTGTTATTGAGCGTGTCATAATTGTTGTCGCCGAGGTGTAAGAGATTGAAATCACCGCCTGCGTCCGTACCGAGCAGGCTCAGGTCGACCCTGTCGTCGGAATTCATGTCTGCAAGGAATACATCTGATGTTGTCGATGTAATGAGGGTATCGTGTGGCGACAGTGCGCCATTTTGGTTTTGGAGATATCGCAGCTTGTTGTTGGCCACCGGCAGCACCGCGTCGGGAAATCCGTCCGCATTCAGGTCCATCACGCCGGGTTGGCCCGCAATCGCGAGTGGCTGATCCCACAGTTTGGTAAAATGATAGTCTCCTTCGTGGGTGATCACTGTTACGTAGTCGCTATTGTCAGTCAACTTACCGGCTATGAGTAATTCATTTCTTGTGTCACCGTCAAAATCGGCGTGCCTCACGTAACGGGCATGTATGGGAATTGTGTCGTGGGCAATTTCCCAAATATTGTTTTTTAATTCATAGATCTCGAAATATACGCCTCCCTCATCGCCGCTCAGCACAAGCTCGTACCTTGCGTCGTTGTTTAGGTCGGCCATGTGAATAACGGACGCGGCGCGGTCGGCCCAGTTGGCTGAAGGCGTGAATGTAAAGTCGCCATTGCTGAGCTGCGCCAATGTGACCGGCCCGCAGCGGTGGCGCCCGACATCACAAGGTCGATGTCGTTGTCGTAGTCGGCGTCGTACCACGCATACACAGCGGTTTCAAATCCGGTGTCGAACATGGTTTTGATTGTCCAGCCGCTTATGGTGTCGTTTTTCGCGGTTATGATGTGAAGGCGTCCTGCGTTCGTGGCAATGGCGGCTACGTCCAGCAGCCCGTCATTGTCGAGGTCAACCCATTCGATGCTCGAATAGGCGTAGCCGGCAGGCAGCATCAGCGTATCCTGTGGCTGTAATTGTGCCATGGCACAGTTTACCGCCCAGCAAAAGAAGAGTGTAACAACGATTTTCATGGTTGTTGCTTAATGGTTTGTATGTTGAAAGTGAAGGGCAACGACAACTTGCTGTCAACGGGCTTGCCATTCAAGGTAGCAGGCGTCCAGCCGGGCATGTTCTCAATAAGTCGGATGGTTTCTATATCAAACACTTCGCCCAATGATTTAGTGATACGAATGTTCACCGGTTTGCCTTCGCTGTCGATTACGAACTGCACTGTTACCACGCCTTGTATCGAGTCTCTTATAGCTTCCTGGGGATATTGAAGCTCGCGGTTGAAGTACTCGTAAAGGTTTTCATAACCTTCAACCGGTTCTGCCTGCACGTATACGGGCTCGGCAACCACCGGTTCTGGTGTGGCATCAACAGCGTTCGAACGTTTCTCTTTTTGTGGTAGCGTCTTCGTTTGAGGCTTCGCGATTTTATTCTTTTCTGCTCCCGCTGGCGTCGGCAAAGTTGGCTGCACGCTCGTACTGGCGTCACTCGAGTCGGGACTCGAAATCGCTGTCGTGTCGGATGGCGCGACGTACTGTTTCGCAACCGGCGGCTGATCCGGCAAGAGCCAATATATGGCAAGCCCGATGGCAGCCAAAATGGCGATGGCCGATACAATCCTGACGGCCGTATGCCAACGTGACGCCGTCACCATCGAGCGATGTTGCTTCATCAGATCGTCGAAGTTCATGAAGCGCTCAATCTCGCGATCCGGAACATCAGGCTTCGTTCTCATAATTTTTAATTTCTTTTTCATGTGTTAGCATTGACTTTTTTATGGCCACACGCCCGCATGCCGTAGTGCGGCGTTCTGGCACGCGGGCATGGAATTTAGTGTTAGAGAGCATCACGCCAACCTGGGTTATATGTGACATCCTGGTCGGGTGTGGCGTCTTTGTGCTATTTCATCGTTTCATATTCACATCAACCGTCTATTCACTTCATCGGTGTTGCAGGAACAGTTTCTTCATTTTGTCGAGTACCCGGTAGGTGCGCACCTTCGCGTAGTTCTCGGAGATACCAAGGATATCGGCCACTTCCTTAAAGGGACGCGACTCCATGTAGCGCAATTCAATCAGTTGCAGTTCTTCCGGCTTTAATTTTTCCAGAATAAAGGGAAGTCGTAGTTGCCATTCTTCCATTTCGTCGTTGCCGAACATTTCATCATGCAGCGATTCGATGATGCCTTCTTCCAGCACCACGCGCGCGCCTTTTTGGTTTTGCGGAAGAAGTCGTTGCACTCATTGATCGCGATGCGGTAAAGCCACGATGAAAATGGAAAACCGCGCAACTGAAACTTGTCCAGGTGAAGCAGGGCTTTGAGAAATACTTGCGAAGTGAGGTCTGCTGTTACCTCCTTGTCGGCCACCCTGTACAGAATAAACCGGAAAAGCGTGCGGTAATATTTCTCGTAAAGCGGTCTGAAAGCGGACGGATCGCGCTGGCTGGCGCGTATAACGTCTTCTTCCTTAAGAGTTTGCTTATCTTCCTTTAGGCTCGGCTTCAAATGCTGCTACGTTGCTTTTTGAGAATTAAATGTTTGGATATATCAAAAGATACACCACCCTAAGAAAATTATTTCCATA
>JAAURZ010000088.1 GCA_012031955.1 Bacteroidia bacterium | reverse complement strand
CACTTACCCGACGGCGCGACAGGTATGCAAACTATTACAACCAGTACGGCAACGCCATGTACAATGCCAGTCCCGATGCGAAAGAACATCGCGAACCCTGGCCGGGCGGTCGCGCCAACCACTACTGGTTCGACCTGAACCGAGACTGGGCGTGGCTGCAACAACAGGAATCGCAGCAGCGCATTGCCGTATACAACCAATGGCTGCCGCACGTGCACGTCGACTTTCACGAGCAAGGCCACAACAGCCCGTACTACTTTGCGCCTGCTGCCGAACCGCTTCACGAAATGATCAGCGACTGGCAAAGGCAATTTCAGGTCACCATCGGCAAAACCACGCGAAATATTTCGACGCACAAGGATGGTTGTATTTCACCAAAGATGAGTTTTGATTTGTACTAACCCGGAGCTATGGCGACTCCTACCCGATCTTCAGCGGCGCCATCGGCATGACATATGAACAAGCGGGTGGCGGTTTTGCCGGGCTCGGCATCAGAACCGAAACGGGCGATACGCTCACATTGCGCGATCGCCTCACGCATCACTATACCACGGGCATGTCCACCGTGGAGGTCTCCTCTCAAAATGCCAACAGGGTGGTCGATGAGTTTGAGAAATACTATCGCGACAACCTCAGCAATCCCCCGGGCACTTACAAGACATACATCATCAAGGCAGACAACAATGCCGACAAGCTGGCGAGGCTGGCGGCCTGGATGGACAGCCACGGCATCAAATACGGCCACCCGGCGGCGGGCAAGGCTACGCGTGGCTATGACTTCTCCTCTCAAAACACAGGCGCCGTCAGCTACACTAGCCAGGATATCGTGGTCAATACTTTTCAGTCAAAATCAAGGTTCATCACCACCGCATTTGAACCGACCTCCAAACTGAGTGACTCTGTCACGTATGACATCACTGCCTGGAACCTGATGTATGCCTATGGCCTGAAAGGATATGCGCTCACCGAAAGGATCAACCCCGTCAGAAGTTTTACGCCGCCCACGCAGCATGTGGCCCCGGCAGACAAACCGTATGCCTACATACTGAAATACCAGACCCTGGAAGACGTGGCCTTTGTTGCCTCACTGCTTAACCAGGGCGTGAAGCTGAGGGCGGCCAAAACACCATTCACGATCAGCGGCGAGAATTTTGCCATGGGCGCCGTGCTTGCGCTGCGAGGCGACAACAAGAACACAACCGACTTCGATACAAAAGTGAAGACCGCCGCCAAAGCCGCCGACCGCAGGCTATACACGTCCACCACCGGATTTGTGGATAAGGGAAAGGACTTTGGTTCCGGCGACATGATGTACCTCCAAGCGCCTCGCATCGCCACCCTCGTAGGCGACCAAACCTCGTCTTTGTCGGCCGGCGAAGTCTGGCATTTCTTCGAACAGCAAATTCACTACCCGGTCACGCAAATTGGAACTGACTACTTCCGCAATGTAGACCTGAGCGCCTACGATGTGCTCATTGTACCGTCGGGTTACTACCGCATGTTCGACGAAAGCACGTTGGCCGATTTGGGCGAATGGGTGTCCGGCGGTGGCAGGCTTATCCTGATCAGCAATGCCGTTGCCGCCTTCGCCGACAAAAAAGGATTTGGACTTACGCAATATGCCAGCGAAGAAGAAAAGCGGGCTGCCGAGAAGAAAGAAGAAGCCGCCAAGCAAAAGGAAGGACTGCTTGCTTACAAAGACGCAGAGCGTTTCTACATACAGGAGACCATCGCCGGGGCCATCTACAAAGTGACGCTAGACACATCGCACCCGCTTGCCTACGGCATGACAGGCAGCTACTATACGCTCAAGACAGGTGAGTTATACTATTCACTACTTCAAGACGACTGGAATGTGGGCCGCATAGCGGGAAAGGCAAGACCCGTTCAGGGCTTTTCGGGTCACAAGATCAACGCCAAGCTCGACAACACTGTAATATTCGGTGTGGAAGAAAAGGGTGGAGGCACAATCATTTACATGGTCGACAACCCGCTGTTCCGGTGTTTCTGGGAAGAAGGTAAAATGATATTCGCCAACGCTGTGTTCATGGTCGGCAACAACTAGCGTTTTATAGAACCTGCATGAGAGGGGCCACGCATTAAAATGTGAAATGGCCCCTTTTCATTTTCTATAGCGCGAGCGACTTAAGCGCCGCCTCATAGTCGGGCTCCTGCCCGATAGCGGGAACAACCTCCGAATAAATGACCTGCTGATTGCCATCTATCACCACCACGATACGCGCATGCAGGCCACGCATAGCGCCATCGACCATTTCGGCGCCATAGCGATCGGAAAAACTACGGTCGCGAAACTCGGAAAGCGTAATCACATTCGAAATCCCTTCGGCACCACAAAACCGTTTCTGCGCAAACGGCAGGTCCTTCGATATGCAGAGCACGACCGTGCCCGCCAGGTTGGCCGCGCGTTTGTTGAACTCGCGCACCGAAGTAGCGCATACCGACGTGTCGATGCTGGGAAAAATATTCAGGATTACGTTTTTGCCGGCATAGTCGCTGAGGCTTCGCTCTTTCAGATGTATGTCCACGAGCGTGAATGCCGGTGCCGCGTCGCCGGGTTGCGGCACGGGGCCGCAAGTATGCACAACAGCTTCGCCGAGTTTTGTTTGAGACATCAGTCAAATTAATTTTTTGTCACGCAAACATAATGGCTATGCGATTAAATGCGAATGAAAAATCACTTCTTCTTAAAAAGCAGGCCGTCGATACTGTAGGCACCGGGCCCGGTAAAGAAGAAGAGTATCCCAAAAAGAACGAACATAAATGGATGCTGATCCTCATACCAGAATTTGCCCTGCCCGACAAAAAAGTAACGTATGAAAGCGTGCCTGCCGCGAGCAGCGCGCCCGCCCGCGTGAGAAAACCGGTGAGCAACAGAACGCCCGCCATAAACTCCGACGACTTGCCGGCGTACACCAGTAAGAAGGCGTTGTCGCCCTTGAAGGTATCCCAGTCCGTGTAACTCCGCATCAATTCCGGATCGAACACCTCCAGTCCATGATAGAGGATCAGGCCGCCTACCACAATGCGCATGATCCCCAACGCGGGAAACAGCGACAAAGGTTCGGGCGACAGCAAATTGCGCAGCTTCATATTTCTTAAAGAATTATTGGAAATGCTTACGAAAAGTTCGCGATTATTTCGATTATTAACAGACATCATGCTCGAATTTTAACGCAACGATAAAATGAAACACATATTAGCGGTCGCCTGCTTGTTATCGAGCTTGTGCACAATGGCGCAGCCAAAGCAAGTGTGCTTCACCTACGACGATCTGCCCGTGGTTAGCTATGGCCGTGGCGACTCGGCGTATCACCACGAGCTATACACCAAGTTGCTCGGCGCCATCCGGCAACACAACATACCAGCCATCGGGTTTGTGAACGAGAGCAAGCTTTACAGGCAGTCTGCCAGAATAGACTTTCAGGTGAAGTTGCTTGAACGCTGGGCCGACGAAGGGTTGGAACTGGGCAATCATACCTATTCGCACCCCGACTACAACAACACCTCGTATCAACGGTTCGCCGCCGAAATACTACAAGGTGAAACCGTCACACGGCGCATCATGGAGGAGAGAGGGAAGAAACTGCGATACTTCCGCCATCCGTTCTTGCACATGGGACAAACCCGCGAGCGCGCCGACTCACTTACGCTTTTCCTTGCGCAGCATCAATACACAGTCGCGCCCGTTACCATCGACAATGCCGACTACCTTTTCGCGAGAGCGTACGAAATAGCCAGGCGAAAAGGCGACACCGGGCTGGACCAAAAAGATAGGCGTCGACTACCTGGAGTACATGGAAAAGAAAGTGAAGTACTTCGAAGCGCAATCCGTCAAACTGTTTGGCCGCTTCATTCCTCAGGTACTGCTGGTGCATGCCAACCTCCTCAATGCCGACCACACCGATGCGCTCGCCCGCATGTTCGTCAGCAACGGCTATACATTTGTTTCGCTGGAGCAAGCACTCCGCGACGACGCATACAACACGGCCATTACCGTGTTTGGTGCGTGGGGCATTTCGTGGATCGACCGCTGGGCGCTGTCTGCCGGCAAGAACGGAGCCTTCTTCGAGGGCGATGTACCCACGCCCGACTATATCGTGGAGTTGTCGAAATAACACCTTGTCGGCCTTCACGAAGAAGGACGGAGCAGGACGGTATCATAGCGGGTGCATTCATACCTTTCGTCAGGTTTCCTAATTTCACTACCAATGCGCCACGCAGTCAGGCATATCGCGTCACTCGTGTTTTGTTGCATCGCAAGTTGTCTGATGGCACAACAACCGGCGCCGGCCCGTGGGTGTCTTACCCCAGTGCGAACAACAATGTGTACGGTGTCTATCATTTCCGTAAAAAAGTAAGTCTTGATGCAAAGCCCGCGCGCGTCGTTGTTCATATTTCCGCCGACAACCGTTACAATTTTTTTGTGAATGGCATGCGCGTTGCGTACGGGCCCGCTAAAGGTGACCTGGCCACTTACAAATACGATGCAGTCGACATCGCGCCTTATCTGAAACAAGGTAACAACGTGCTGGCGGCGCAAGTGCACAACGCCGGTAAAGACAAACCCCTGGCATTGCTGTCGGCACAAACGGCTTTCATGCTTCGGGCAGAAGACCCAACGTTCGCGTCGATAAACACTGATACCAGTTGGAAGGCGTTTCAGAACCCGGCCTACGAGCCAGTGTCGTACTACGAAATGTTGTTCAAGGAGCGGTGGTTTTACGGCTTCTACGCTTGCGGCCCAGGCGACCGCGTCGACTTTTCAAAACACCCGTGGGGATGGGAGTCGTTGAGCTTTGACGATTCGCGCTGGCTGCCCGCCGAAGTATTGCATTTTGAAGGAAAGCCACCGTGGACCCTTGTGCCCAGAAGCATTGCCATGATGGATGATCACGAGGAGCACCCGGCCCTTATTCGTTTGAGCGAACAGGTAATGGGTGTTGATCGATTTTTGAGTGGAAAGGGACATCTCACGATACAGGCCAACACGAAGGCGATAGTGCTTTTCGACTTTGGCTATTTCACAATGGGATACCAGATGCTCACTGTCGACAAAGGCGCGCAAGGCAAAGTGAAAATCAAGTATGCAGAGGCGTTGTACGAAGCCGTGAACGTGAAAGCCCATCGCGATTCCGTGCACAACCTCACCATGTACGGCGTGTGGGATGAATTTCACGCCGACGGAGAGTCTCGCACCTTCCGCCCGCTTTGGAAGCGGGCATTCCGCTATGTGCAGTTGGTGATCGAGACCGGCAACGAGCCGCTTGAGATAGTCGCTTTCAAAAGCGAATACTCCGGCTATCCATATCAAGACATGGCGACATTCGCTTCCAGCGACAACGCGCTAAACAAAATATTCGAGAGCTGCCAGCGAACACTGCGAATGTGCTCCGGTGAAACATATTACGATACGCCGTACTATGAACAGTTGAGCTATGGAGGGGACAACTGCCCCATCGGCAACAACTCTATGTATAACTCCACCGACGACCGCCTCCTTAAGGAAGTGATGCGGCTGTACCCGCAGTCTGAAAACACGGAAACAGGTTTGTTCAAGTCGGCGTACCCTTCACGTTTCGATTTCGATATGGGCAGTTGGTCGATGGCGTGGATTCTAAGTCTTCACGACTACTACTTCATGCGCGGCGACAAACAGTTTGTCGCTCAGTTCGTTCCCAAAATTGAAGGCGTGCTCAACTTCTATCACCGCCATCTCGATGAGTCGCTGGGAATCCTCGGCATCATCAAAAGTCAAAACTTCATGGACTGGAGCATCACGAAAGGCAGCATACCCCGCAGCAACGAAAATGAAGAGATCATACACTCCGTTATGCTCACACTTTTTTATGTTTATGCCCTCGACTGCACCGGGAGATTATTCGAGGCAATCGGCGTGCCCGACAAAGCAGCGGCCTGGCGTTCGGAGTCGGTCGACGTCAAAGAAGCCGTAAAACGCGTGGCGTGGAATGATGAGCGAAAGCTTTTCAGCGATTACCCCGATCAGTCTACCTATTCGCAACACACTAACATACTGGCCATACTCACCAACCTTGTGCCCACGGCCGACCAGCTGGCGATGTTGGATCGCATACTCACCAGCAAGGAATTTGACGAGTACGCCAGCAGCTACTTTTCATTCTACCTGTTTCGCGCCATGGAACAAACCGGGCATGGCGACCTGTTCTTGAAGCACCTCGATCATTGGCACAACTTTCTGAAACACGGCCTTACCACTACCGGCGAGACAGGTTTTCCTGCGCACGACCGCTCGGATTGCCACGCGTGGAGCGCGCATCCGTCATATTATATGTTGCGTATCGTGGCAGGCATCGAGTCGGCGGCAACAGGCTTTGACACCGTCAAGATCACACCGCACCTCGGCGACCTCACATCACTGAAAGCAACACTCCCGCATCCAAAAGGAAAATAGTAGTGGACTATGTGGTGAAGAACGGAAAGCTGCGCGCCGTGATAACGCTACCCGACGGGCTCGCAGGCAAATGGGAATACAAGGGCGTGATGAAGGAGTTAAAATCAGGCGTGAATAAGATATGACGTAATCAGCACTGTGATCGAAGCCGCCAAGGTCTGCCATCCCTTCGCGCGCTCTGCGTGCATTCAACTTTGCGTCCTCTGCGAGAGAGGGTATTCAAATTCATTTCACGCAAAGGTCGTCAGAACCTGCTCCGCTCTGGCTTCAGGTGACAAACCTCACCAACCAACGTGCAAGCAAAAGAACTGCAGGATGGCTATCTTGTGGAAAAATACTATGTTAGCAGCCACGAACTATTACCAAATGTTAATGCACATTTTTCAGTGAACAGGGTAATGCGTAAGACTTTTTTACAAGCCGAGTGGAGAAAGTTGGCGATGGCTAACTATGCTGTGGACAGCAAAGTGCTTGACAAATATTTACCCGCGAAGACCGAGATAGACCTTTGGAATAGCACGTGCTATGTGAGCCTGGTTGGGTTTATGTTTCAGAACACAAAAGTGAAAGGACTTAAAAATTCCATTTCATGTAAATTTTGAGGAAGTCAATCTTCGTTTCTATGTTCGTTACAACGACCACGGAGAATGGAAGCGAGGTGTGGTGTTTATCAAGGAAATTGTACCCAAGCCTGCGTTGACATTTGTAGCCAACACAGTCTATAAGGAAAATTACGAAACGATGCCCATGCAACATTCCTGGACCACTTCCAGCGGCACACTAACGGTCGAGTATCGATGGAGAAAGAAGAAATGGAATTCGTTTAAAGTTGTTGCCCAAATGACGCCGAGTTTAATTAAGGGAGGTAGTGAAGAAGCGTTCATAACGGAGCACTACTGGGGCTACACAAAAGTAAGCGACAAAAAGACCTCGGAGTACGGTGTGGAACATCCTAAGTGGGAAGTCTATGAAACAAAGGATTATACAATTGACGTTGACTTTGGTAATATCTACGGACAAGAATTCGATTTCTTGAGAAGCGAGAAACCGAAGTCAGTCTTTTTAGCAGAAGGATCGGAGATAAGCGTTAAAGACGGACAACAGCTCAGTTAATTTTCAACTCCGCCTTGAATGCCTTGAGGTGATTCTTCAAAGCCTGTTCCCACGATGTGTCGGCGTCCCACTTGGTGCCGAGGAATACGTTGCCCGAATCAATGTGTTTGAAATAGAACTTGTACACCATCGCATCCGCGGGTATGTTCTTCACCTGCGGCAAGCCGTTAGGATAAGCAACCGTAGCAAACGCCGTTTCACTGTCGGTCACCGGGTAGCCCAGCAGTTCGCGGGCGATTGAGCCACGCGCATACACAAAGCGCAGCACATACAGGCTACCCTGCTTGCGCAAGTCAGGCTCCAGCACATTAGGTTCTACAAACTTGTACTTAAACGGCCAGTCGGCAAACATCGCTTCGAGCACGCGGTCCATTTCGGGATCGCCCGTTTTCGGAATAGCCAGCGGATCAACTTTCAGATCGATAGCAAAAACTCAGACCGCCGCCCCGAGATCGGATCAATGGTCAATTCCGTTTCCGGGAAATC